>JBBSCU010000263.1:0-7596 GCA_038249935.1 Chroococcales cyanobacterium | reverse complement strand
TAAGTAGAGCGGCGTGAATAATTCAAGGTTTGTAGTAAGGACTTTAGTCCTAATTTGAGGGCTGAAGCCCTCACTACAAACTCATCTCAAGATTTTTTACATTACTTAATCTACTTTGATTTCTTCTCACCTACTTACTTAAGGGAAGATGGAAAGATGGGAGAACAAAGTCATGGTCTACTTCCTGCCCCACAGCCCCAAGCTCACAAAGGAAACCTAGAGTGTGTTTTTAAATTTGCCATCAAATCTTTAGATCCCCCGTAGTCTTGATTAAAAAAAGGGCTAAGGGGGATCTAATAATTAGAAAACAAAACCTAGCTTCCACTTCTCTTATTCTGTTACCCTGTTGCGGTATCAATTTTTAGTGCCGCCAAGCTAGCTTGACTCCGATGAGGGTGGATGGTTAACTTTTGAGAAAGCTAACGCTGAATTTAGTAACAAACCTAGTGCAGTAATTTCAGGAATTGACTTAATGCTTGAATGGATAACTAATACAATCAACTATTTCGGCTATTGGGGGATCGCCCTGCTGATGTTCCTAGAGAACCTTTTTCCCCCTATCCCTTCAGAATTGATTATGCCACTGGCTGGATTTACAGCAAGTCCATATCAACCAGGAGGGGCAAAGCTCAATATCATTGGTGTGTTTTTTGCAGGACTTGTGGGTTCTGTGTTGGGCGCACTTATCTGGTACTACCCTGGTAAGTTATTCAGTGAAAGACGCTTGAAAGCTATGGCTGACAAGTACGGCAAATGGCTGGGTATATCTAGCAAAGATATCGACAAGGCAACGCGCTGGTTTGACTCTCAAGGTAAAACAGCAGTTTTGATAGGTCGGCTTGTTCCAGGAATCCGCACCTTGATTTCTGTTCCTGCTGGTATGACCAATATGCACTTGCTGCCATTTTTGTTTTATACAACATTAGGTAGCGCTGCTTGGGTGGGCTTGCTAACATACTCAGGCTACGCATTAGGTAGTCAGTATGAACTTGTGGACAAGTACCTTGCTCCTGTGTCCAAAATTGTACTTGGGGTTTTGATTTTAGCATTTGTTTTCTGGGTACTCAAGCGCCAGTTAAGACGCACCAGAAGATAAAACATGGCCGCTTTTGGTTTAAAAGCAGTGGAAGTAGGGGTTACATCTGGCCAAAATTAGCCTACACTATGCCAAATAATACTAGATGTGCGATCGCAAAACCCACCGGAGGTATCGCCAGAATTAATTTTTGGCGTATTTATAGCTACACTTGACGCAACCTAGAATTGATGGTTGCTCGCATTTTTGTAAGATGAGCATACAACTTTTTACAGTTAAGTTAGAATCAGGAGCTTTTATGACAGACCAACCTTCCGCCGCTACCCCAATTAATGCCGCTGCCATACCGATGAATAGAGTGTCGGCATCCACTCCCCTAAATGCTGTTAATACTCCCAAGCCAGGCACAGTTTCAGGGAAAACCATTCTTAGTGTTGATTTAGGCAGAACTTCCACAAAAACTTGTGTGAGTCGTGAACCAAATAATGTGGTGTTTGTACCTGCTAACGTCAAGCAGATGTCAATAGAACAAGTACGGGGCGGTGTTTTTGAAGCTAGGGCTACTGACCCCTTAATGGATTTGTGGCTGGAGTATCAAGGCAATGGATATGCTGTTGGTCAACTAGCAGCAGATTTTGGGGCAAATCTAGGAGTCGGACAATCTAAAGTAGAAGCTGCACTAATAAAAGTGCTAGCAAGTGCTGGCTACTTCAAGCTCAGAGACGATATCTCAGTTGTACTAGGTTTGCCTTTTCTTTCCTTAGAGCAATTTGAAAAGGAAAAAGCCCAGTTGATTAGCCAAGTAGGTGGCCCTCATGTATTGAACTTCCGAGGCGAATCTGTGTCGCTGAACGTTAGTAAAGTTTGGGTAATGCCAGAAGGCTACGGCAGCCTACTATGGTCTGAAGCTCAACCAAAGAAAAGTCCGGGCAGTCCTGATTTTACAAAAATATCGGTAGCGATCGTCGATATTGGACATCAAACCGTCGATCTTTTGATGGTAGATAACTTCCGTTTTGCCCGAGGTGCTTCTAAGAGTGAAGACTTTGGTATGAACAAGTTTTATGAATTGGTGTCCGCCGAAATCGAGGGAGCAGATAGTCAATCTCTAGCGCTGATTTCCGCTGTTAACAAACCCAGAGGTGAACGCTATTACCGTCCTAAGGGCGCTAGCAAGCCCACCAACCTAGACGATTTTCTTCCCAACCTCACAGAGATGTTTTCTCGTGAAATCTGTAGCCGTGTGCTAGCCTGGTTGCCAGAACGTGTTACAGATGTGATTATCACTGGTGGGGGTGGTGAGTTTTTCTGGGACGACGTTCAACGTCTGCTTAAGGAAGCAAAGATTAATGCTCATTTAGCAGCACCTTCCCGACAGGCGAATGCTTTGGGGCAGTATATTTATGGAGAGGCACAATTATCCTCTAATCGCGCTGCTAGGGCCTAAAGCTGATGTTCCAATGGTCAAAAAAGGTAGTTAAATCCGTCACGTTCAACCCAGAGCTTGCTGATGAAAGCTTGTTAGCGCAAGTAGAAAGTTATTTGGAAAAACAACCCGACAAGACTTTCAGTGACCTCTGTAAAGAAGCCTTGTGGCAATCTTTATGTGTACCGGAATCTGTACGACCTGGTCCACAAACAGCAGCAACAACACCAGTTGAACAACAAATTGGTGAACTGCAACGTCAAGTGGCTGGACTTGAGGAACGTTTTTTTGCTAAGGGATCTAATCGGTTGGAGACGATGGAACACCATCTTTTGCAACTTTCTCAACAAGTTGCACAATTGGCGCTCATAGTCAATGATCGATCAATCATTCAGTCTCCAACTCAATTAGAAGTAGTAAATAATACTTCTTATAGTGTTGCTACCTCTGCTCAAGAAGTTGACCCCGTAATCAGTCGCCTTAGTCAGTTTCTCGATGATTTTTAAGAAACAATCAGGCTTGTAAGCATTTTTTGCTCTTGTAAACAATCCTTAATAGTTAATACTATTAAGGATTATTAATATTTATATAAGATTCCTATGAGATTTTTGAAAAAACGACTTACATCTGAAGAGTGGATATGTAAGTCCAATTATCGATTGTGACAGTGAGGGTGCGGAATTTGGGTATGAGCGTCACTCGTTCGTGCAGCGTCTTCCACAGAAGAAGGGATTGTGAAAAACGCACTTTATTCTTCAATTTGCTGCTGGCTGGTTGGATATGGACTCTGCATCCATTTCTGGTAAAGGTGGACGCACAGATAAATAAATCAATGGTCCGAATAGCGGTATCAACACTATTAACCAGAATAACTGCGGATTTTTCCAACTCCGACGCGCCATATCATTTTCTAGTAATACAGGAAATAATAGGCAAAGTAGACAGAAATCTAAACTCATCACATTGATGAAGCGGTTGGTTTGCCACTGTTGTACAAAGTTGTCCCAATCTCCTTCTCTTAAACCATAGGCAACTAAAATAGCCGTGGCTAGTGTCAAAACAAAACCAGTCACACGAGAATCTAGCAGCTTGAGCAAGATATTCTTTTTACCAACAAACTTATTATTTGGTTCCCTGAGAGCTAGGTAGGGTAACAAGGCAAATACGCCGACTGCAAAAGAAGCTACGGCAAACAGCCAAGCGGGTATTTTTTGTCCTCTACCATCAATTAAAACTACTGCGATGTAGATTAGTGGCCAGATGCCCATGAGATTGAATAGTGCAATAACTAACGGATTAATGCCTTGCCACTGACCAATAGAAAGGTTTTTAATTAATTGGAATGTATCGGGTTGCTCAGGAGGAGCAAAGAGAAAAGCATAGACAATGAATCCCAGCCACAGCAGTCCAAAGGTAATTTTTCTAACCATGAAAGATTTAAGTAGTATTAATTATTGATTTTGCCACTACAAATTGGGCTGTCTGCTTACTATGGTATTGTCTACTCGCCTAGACTGGTAGCGGCTTGTTAAGGATTGAAATAACTAAAGGCTTCTGAGAGATAATCAGCAGCAGATGCTACTATTGCGATCGCACTTTCATAATCGAGGCGCGTTGGCCCTAAAACTCCTACACTTCCTACTGGTATTGAACCTCGGCGATAAGTGGAAGAAATCAAAGTGCAGGTGCGTATCGGTTCTAGCGTATTTTCTGCGCCAATGCGAACCGTTACCTTTGGCTTACCTGCATCTTCCAATTCTGGTTCCTCAAATATTAGTCGCCACAGTTGGTCTTGTTCTTCTTCCAGCAGATGGATAATCGTTTGTACTTGCTGTAACTGGGAAAATTCTGGCTGGCGCAAAACTTCTGCTACACCCCGAACCATAATTTGTGTTGCAGTCGGTGCAAGAGTGCGACGGGTCAATTCGGCAACTGAATTTTTTAAGAATTCCCCGTAGCGTTGGAACTCCTGATCTAGTTGACTCCAGTCAAGATATGCTAATTCCAACAGACTTCGCCCCCGCAAATGTGTATTCAAAAAGTTAGAAACAATCTGCAACTCACGATCAATTACCTCTGAATCCCGTTGTGTTTCTTCCGATACTGGGGACAAATCCATCAACTTGGAATGTGTCTCATAACTATCTGTCACCACAATCAGCATGATCCTTCCCGCTTCAATTTGCACTAATTGCAGATGTCGCACTAATGCTGTAGTGGTTTGTGGCATGGTAATCAAGCTAATGCAGCCACTTAAGGTTGCTAAAATTTGCGCGGCTCCTTGCAGTAAGGTTTCTAAACTCCAATCTTCCCACTGGAGGCGCTTTTGCAGTGCTATCTCTACTTTTCGTCCTAAAGTTTCTGTACCACTTTGTGGAAGCAAGCTACGCGTAGCCTCTGTCTGCGACACGCTGCGCGAACGCAGAGAAGGTGTAATTAGCTGGTCAACATAAATTCGATAGCCTGAGTCTGAAGGTATGCGTCCGGCAGAGGCGTGTGGTTGGTAAAGTAAGCCAGACTTTTCTAAAACACCCATCACACTACGAATCGTGGCTGAACTTACACCCAGGTCGTACTCATCAACTAAAGCTTTTGAACCAACAGGCTCTGCTGTAGCAATATAGTGACGTACCGTTGCCCAAAGTATATGTTGTTGTCGATTTGTTAACTGGACTTCCATAAGGCATATTTTACTAAAGGCAAACTTTAATCAAACTCTAAAAAATTTCTGGATTTGCTCGCAAACAGAGATTATTAATAATTAATTAAGACGGGAAATTATCCAATTATATTATGACAGTTAACTTTTAAAGTTCACATTAAACATTTTTTGAGACTAAGCTCGAAATAAGAGCTAGACTTTAATGTAACTTGACTATATAGCTTATTTCTAACAGTATTACTACATAGGTATTTTTTCGGGCAATAGCTAATGCTGCTCTATAATTTGCATTAGGTCGAAAAGTTTATAATTATGTACCCACTGCCGAAAGTCCAAGCTTTGCCGACAAGCTATTAAACTGATGTACTACTATTTTTATAATAGCAATAGCTAGATGGAAGAGTTAAGTTCCGTGTGAGTATGTATATGATCAAAAGCTAATACTGAGGAATTGAAGGGTCTACTAATAAGGAGTAAGCATTAATACCACCCGAAATATTTTGCACATTTGTAAAACCTTGAGCAATTAACCACTGACACATTTGGGCAGAGCGAATGCCGTGGTGACATAGTACAAAGGTTTCAGCTTGAGGATTGAAGAGAGTGGGTACTTGATCTCCCCATTGGGCAAATTGACTTAAAGGTAGGTTGACAAAGCCCTCAATGCTAGCGATCGCCAATTCTTCTGGTTCGCGCACATCTACAAGCTGAATACTTGCATGACTAAAAGATAGACGTTGCGCCAGTTCTTCTACACTAATTTGGTTCATGATTTCCCTGTCATGAGGTTTTCGTAAATAGTCCTAATACTATTTATGGTGACAGAAAATCTCCGCCTTGGCATGAGCATCCATTCTTAGAGGGCTGATTAATTCTGGTAAGCTTTCTGCTTAAATAGCTGTAAATTGTCTTTTTTAATAGGTTTAATGTGAATAGGCAACGTTCATTTATCGGTTTTATCGTCGCTGGGGCGATCGCACTGCTAGTAATTGCGATCGCTAGCTTTTACTGGTTTTTCGCCAAAAGTCCGGCTAACCTCATTGCTTCTACCTCTAGACCTAGTGCAGCCATATTCGTGTCGAAGCTTTCCCCTGTAATGGTTTCATTACTGGCGAATCCTGACCGTTTACAGTCATTGGAGCGTGAAGGAGAACTATCTAAACTCAAAACCAGTTTATTCGCCAAGAGTGGCATAGATTACAAAGAAGATATTCAACCGTGGTTAGGTAACGAAATTACACTAGCGATCACCACCTTAGATATTGACCGGGAATTAGAAAACGGACAGCAGCCGGGGTATCTCTTGGCACTAGCAACCAAGCAACCGGAGAAAAGCCGCGAGTTTGTTGAGTTGTTGTTTTCCAAACGGGCGTTAGCTGGGGCAAACTTGGATGTTGAAAAATACAAAGGCGTAAAGCTGATTTATGACAATTCTCAACCAGAGCAGGACTTGCTAGCTGGTGCTGTTGTTGGCGAAGGCTTTGTGTTGTTTGCCAACGATCCGAAGGTGTTGCGAGATGCAATCAATAACGTCCAAGCGCCCGATTTAAATTTGACTAGCTCCCCGGAATACCAAAAAGCTACCAAAGAACTGCCCAAAGGGGGTTTAGCTGTAGCTTTCCTGAATCTTCCCATTGTGGCAAAATGGCAAGGGTTAGAGTTACCAGAACAGCTTTATAACAGCCAAATCATATCCTTGGCGTTAAACCCCAAAGGATTGTTAGCAGAAACCACCTTTCTGACTTCATCGGAAATTATCTCTCCATCTGAACCGCTATCTAAACCTGTGGGAGCATTGCAATATGTTCCAGCATCCGCCGGTTTGGCAATTTCCGGCTCAAATTTGAGTAATTTAGCTAACAGTGATTTAGCCAAACTTTGGAGACAAGCGACAGCAACTATATATGGTTCTGAAAAAGATATGGTTTCTCCGTTAGCAAAACCTTTGGCGGATGTTCAAAAACGCTGGGGTATAAACTTGCCAGAGGATATTTTCAGTTGGGTACAAGGAGAATATGCTATGGCACTGTTACCTGAGAAAGAGCCAACAACCCCTCATTGGATTTTTGCGGTGGAAAAATCCGAGAGTGTGGAAAAAGGTATTGCTCGATTAGATGCGATCGCTTCATCAAATGGACTCAGTATCAATCCCCTGACTATAGACAAGCAAAAAATCTCTGCTTGGACAGAGTTAACTACGGCTACAAAAAAAAGTGATGCTAAAGAGGGAACATCCTTCAGTATTGAAACAAAAGTACTGGGATTGCATACAACTTTAGGAAATTATGAAATTTTCACGTCTGACTTAGAAACGATGAATGAAATTCTCACAACCAAGGATAATTCCATAATTGACAATCCGAATTTCAAAGATAGTATTGCTGCAATTCCCTTACCAAACCAAGGCTATATATATCTTGACTGGACAAAGAGCCAGAATTTGTTAGAGCGTCAAGTACCGATTCTCAAGTT
>JBBSCU010000262.1:0-7629 GCA_038249935.1 Chroococcales cyanobacterium | reverse complement strand
ATTCTGAGCCACAGGCTTGACAAAACAGTATATTTTCAGAATTTTGGGGTCTTGGGCATTGGGCATTGATGCAGAGGGTCATGGTGTTTTTTGGTCATGGTGTTTTTTGCAACACAGTTTGCCCTGATAGTCTAGCCTTACGGAGATATTCACGTCACCAGTAAAAATAAGGTAAAACTCGCCCTACTGCCAACTTTGACCCAGTGGAGTTAGAAGCATTCAAGGAAGAACTGAACCAACCGACCGTAAAACCTGCCTTTAAATCTCGTCAAATAACGACAGAGCAAGAGCAAAAGACAGGTAAATTAGTGCATCAATCTAGCGAGATTGGGGTAAATAAACTTTTACTGACTATTGTTCCCGGTCGAAGCTTAAACAGATTACTTAACGTACAATTTTCCGAAAAAGCACGGTGACACCCATCTGAGTTATTACAAGCGAAAAAGAGGGAATGCTAAATGTAAATGAAAGGTTACTACTTAGCAATTAGGATTTGTCGAAATGGATTGGTTATTAAAAGATATAGCCAAAGGCGTAGTAAAGAATATATCCGTGGAGTTCCTACTAAATCGTGCTGGTACTAGGAGTGAACAACGGGATTATCAAGGGGCGATTGAAGATTGTAACCAAGTTTTAAGTATCAATCCTAATAATGCTGATGCTTACTGTTGTCGCGGTGTAATTCTTGCTAATTTAGGGAAGCATCAATCTGCAATTCAGGACTATACACAAGCTTTACGTATCAAACCCTTTCTTGCTGCTGCCTATTTTAACAGAGGGCTTTCTCGTACAGAGATAAGGGATTACCAAGGGGCAATTGAAGACTACAATCAAGCACTACATATTAATCCAAATTTGGCATTTATATATTCAAAAAGAGGATTAACTTTCATAAAGATGGGAAATTATAAAATAGCCATTCAAGATTTTGAGCAATCACTTCTACTAGAGCCAAAACTCCCTTCAGCTTATTATGGAAAAGGATTATTTTATTTTCAAACAGAACTATTTTTACAATCAATTGAAAATTTTAATCTTGCTATTGAATTATACCCTAACTATATAGAAGCTTTTTATCATAGAGGTTTAACACACAGTGCTATGGGAAATTTTGTGAAAGCACTTGAAGATTTTAATCAAACTTTAAAATTGAATCCAAATGCTTCTGGTGCTTATTATGGAAGAGGTTTAGTCAAAATGTATCTAAACCAACTAAAAGAAGCAATGATTGACTTTAATAAATCTATCCAAATTGATCCTTACTATGTGCCTTCTTATCTCTATCGGGGGTATATTTATGAATTAGGCAGTTACTATAAAAAAGCACTTGAAAATTACAGTGCAGTAATTCAAATTGATGGTAGTAATAAACAAGCTCATGAAAAACGAGGTTTGATTAGAATTCAAATTGGTGACTTACAAGGTGGGATTCAAGATTTAAACAAAGCCGCAAATATTTTTCTAAGTCAGGGAGATGTAGATGATTATCAAAGGATATTAAAAAGTATTAGAGAGTTTGAAATTTAGGGGATTTTATATTTTTCAAGACTCAAGTCCTGCGATCACTGCCAGTGGTAT
This sequence comes from Chroococcales cyanobacterium, assembly GCA_038249935.1. Classification (GTDB taxonomy): domain Bacteria; phylum Cyanobacteriota; class Cyanobacteriia; order Cyanobacteriales; family Nostocaceae; genus Nostoc. The sequence goes on along the minus strand of JBBSCU010000262.1, from coordinate 6,051 downwards.
GGCGTTTTTCTTTCCAGGTTTTAAGAACTCGTGGCTCGGAGTCGGCGCAGCGGAGTGGCTCTTGCGGGCTTTTAGGATCTAGTTGTCCCAACCAGTAATCTTTCTGCCCGTAAGAGCCACCGACTCCGAGAGCGTAGCGGTCACGAGTTCGTCGGTTCAACACGGCTACTGACGGGTCTACTCCAAAAATCGCATTCAATTCTTGTGATCAAACCTGACCTTGAAATTATCTTCAGTACAGTATTGTCTGCCTAGACACAATAAGACTACTTGATACAAAAATGAGTATTGCGGGTAGCAATAGGGAGTATTTAGGTGGAGAATTTCTGTCTGGCTTCCAACTGACGCTCACACTTTTTGGATCAAAAATGAGTATTTGGGTATTGAGCCGAGATACGTGTAAAAACCTGCAAGATGGTCTGGAAACTCTTACTATATATAGGGTTTAGGCATTTTTAAGTAAAATTGCCAGGAGAGCGCAAATCTTGGGTATGTATCGCTACAAGAACTGGAGTATCTATTAATTTTATTTAGAGGTTTTACAGGTTGAACGATAAATATCTTTCGCCGTAAATTCGTTGAAACTCTTACAGGAAAGGTCTTACAGCCCAAAATATAAGCCTCCTACCACAGAGTATTTATTATTCTCTTTGGTAGGCGAAAAGCAATTATTGACCCTCAGACTGCAAGTATCTTCTCTCAAAATCCTACTTTTGCCTCAGAAACGGTCAAACCTATATACAGCAAAGCTTTCCAGTCCATCTTGCTGCTTTTTACTTGTATCTCGGCTCAATACCAATTACAGCCACTTTTTTGCGCTATTTCTATTGTCAATAAGCAGGGGTCTTATTGACAATGCGTAATCATAATATGTTGCAATTGTGTTTCAAAAATTCTTCTTGAACTTAACCCAGCACACCTTTCCATTCGAGTTAGGTGTACGCTCCGCGTGGCTCACAAGCTAAAACCACGGTCAAGCTGTTTCTGCTTTTGCTGCTCCTCCAAGAGATGAGCTTCTAATTCCTGACTCCAATCAGGATTATGGGTTTTGAGCCTTTTACCCTGTGGCAACAATTCTAATACTGCACTAGCCGCTTTATTCCCAAGATCATCATTATTGAATGCTACGACCACCCTATTGAAACTCTTGAGAAATTCCATAGGTAGGTTATTCGGGTCATCAGCTACTATCAACATGGTTCTAGTTGGTGGTAGCCCTTTACAACTTGAGATCAGGTAGGTGGCTGCTGACATCGCATCAATCGGTGTAGAACACAAAAAGACATTTTCTACCTTGTCCGTTGGTTGCCCTCCCAATCTCAGATAAAACCAACCATTTTGTGTAGAGGTGTTTTGGTCGTACTCCACAGTGCGATGATTTTGTCTAGGCTTTGACCAAATTAATGCGCCAGTTTTTTCACCATCTAAATCACGCTTGACAAACAAAATATTTCGTTGCTCATCCATGTAAAGCAACTGATTATTATGTAATCCTTGCGAAATATAATCTGGTATGTAGCGTTTCTCGCTCAAATACTTGTGCAACACTTGCCAAACAACTTTATCCTCCGGTGGTGGAGTGAACTGGGGCTGCTGTTGTTTGCGTTCAATTTCTTGAAAGAGTTTTTCTAACTGCTCAATTGGGAGTGGTTTAGCAGGAATCACCAGAATTTGATTAATGCGCTCATCATCACGTTCTGGCTGGTAGTCAATTTCAAAATGCTTCTGCAATCCTGGGAAGGTGTAGGCAGGCCCCAAAGATGTGCCGCTAAATTTCTGGTCATTCCAGGAATACGAGATGCCTTTGCTCTTACCGTTGCGTGTTAAACCGTGGCGAACTTCCACACCCAACAGTTGCAATCGTTCAATCAGTTGGGGCATAGTCGGTTTATCTACTGTGGCGCGGTCGATTAGTTCAATTAGTTGGGTTTTGATTGGCTGTTGTGGCGGCGTGTTTCTCTCACCCTGCTCATACTCCAATTGCTCTCTCTCAAATCGTTGCTGTTGCCCGGAACTCGGAGCGCGGCTCAGTTTCTCTTTACTACTTAGAGCTTGCTGTAACCCATATTCTAGTTCTAGCTGACGAATGATTTTTTCTGAGCGCACATACTCCCAGCTATCACGGGTAATCTTGCCGTCATCCAAACTGATTCTACTAGCACAAATGTGTATGTGGTCGTGGTTGCGATCGCTGTGGCGGTAGATGGCATATTGGTTGGCTGTATAACCCATTGCATTCACGTACTTGTCGGCAATCTCACACCAAGTATCATTGTCTAGCTGTTCGCCTGGGCTTAGTGAAAGCGAAACATGATGAACTACTTTCTCCGCTTCTGGATTAAGTTGTCGAGACAGTCGGAATTCTCTGGCTAATTCTCTGGCATTTGTGCCAAACATATTGCCGCCAATTAAAGATGACTCCTCTTTGTTTTCAAGATAGTCAAGGAGTCCACGAAAGCTTTTACCCTTGGTTTGGTTGCCAATCATTTTTACTCCCAGTCTTCATCATCTTCGTCTTCTTCTACATCATCTTCATCAGTGATTTCAGTTTCGATTTGGGACAGTTCTCGACCAACTTGTTGTAGGAGATTTTGTAGCTGTTTTAGTTGCTCTGGATCTGCTGGTGGTCGCAGTCCCATTTTAATAGCTGTATTGGTGGCTCTGGTAAGTTGATTAATATTGTTGCCGATGCGTACTAATTCTCTGTAAGTAGCTAGGGTTATTTTGCTCAGTCGTTTGGGCAGTGGTTTTAGTAAAACACTGCGTCTCGTTAATTCAGCTATGCTTAGTCCTGCGTCCGATGCTTTGAGCTTAATCATCTCGTGTTCGATTGCGTTGACACGAGCCTCTAATGTCTTAGTACGAAGCAGGTTTTTTGACAGTTTCGGGCGCATAACTGTGGGAGGTATGAGAGGGGGTATCCAAAGGGGGAAGTGTCCCCCTTTGGCAAGCCTGTCGTCCGAGCGGAGCGAGGTTTGCCGTAGGCAAAAGGCACGGCTTGCTTCAAGCCAAAATGCGGGGGTAACGAGGTATCATGTACTACGTAAATACGGAGGCACGGCGAGGGGCTGGGGGCGAGGAGATGACAGCGAAGCTGGGGGGACAGGTTCGGGTCATTCTGGGTGGGATGAAGAACGATAACAGCGTAGCTAAAACGTCATAATTATATCAGTGTTTGCTAAATTAATGCGACGGCATAGCGGAGTATCTTGGCTAGAGTCAGCATCAGTCAACATCGGTGAAACATAGCGACAGCGTAGCTGGTATATCAGCATCTAATAAATGATGGTGAAGGCGTAGCCTAATTGAACGAAAATTCTAACCAGCGTAGCTGAGACTTGCTTTGAACCTGGAGTTATATAATTTTAAAAATAGTGGAAGATAAGAGAATTAGGATCATCAATTTAATTTAATAGCAATGGTTGAGCCAAAAGATTCATCGCAGATTACTAAGGGTAAAATTGACAAGGCTATTAGTCTCTTGAAAGAGCAGAAGCCAAAAGAACGAGAGGACTTATCAGACAGAGAAGCTATCAGAAAAATGAGGCGATATATCGAGAAGCTAACTTCTGACAAATATGGCTACACTTACGATGAAGTTTCAGAAATGCTGAAGGGTCTGGGCATTAATTTGAGTGGCAGCAGAATCAAATATTTAATCGGTGAATTGAAGAAAAGTAGCCGTCAGCGAAAGAAAACAGAGTCAGAAGAGAACAATCAGTCATCAGAGCTAACTGCTGAAACTCAAGCAGCAGTTAAAGCAAGTCCTGAAGCTGATAAATCCTCTGAAAATAATGGTCAGGGTAAGAGAAAAAGTAAACAGGCGACAGCACAGCAGTTAAAAACTGAATCAAGTTCAGAGAGTGAATCTAATACCTCTGGTTTTCAGCCAAAAATTTACAACAGAGAAGATTTATAAACACTCAAAAACAAGAATAACGGGGTTTTAGCCTCTAAATTTTTAGAGAAATTCTAAAACTTTGAGCCTTGATTTTTCACAAATTTCTGCTTTTGGCGATTGAGTGAACTTGCACCTATTACTCCTAATGCCAGTAAACTAATTACAGAAGTGTATTCAGGTATAGGTTTGACAACGCTCTCCACACTTACATTTTGATCCAAAGCATCACCTGTGTTGAAGACATAATCAAGTGCATTTTTGTCGTTGAGTGCAGTTCCTCGTAAGAACAGGGCACTCCAACGGGCAATGGTTTCAATTGCCACATCTTGGTTTATGGTTGGTCTAACAGTTTCACGTATGAGATTGTCTTCATTGGTAATGCCATAGTGGTTAGCACCAGGGATAGTGATAAAAGCCTTGGAAGGGTCTTGAATGCCTGCGTATGTTTCTTGAGCATTAGCGGGATTTGCCACACCATCTCGATTACCCTGTACTAGAGCAATGGGTATGCCATCATTGTCAATAATCGGAAGCCCTCCACTACTTTGGCCAATCCTGAAGTTAGTGCCATAAAATACACCAGCTTTCAATTCTTTGGGTCGAGTAAAATTCCCAGTGCATAAGGTAGGAAAACATTGACCTTGAATCGCCGCTATTCCTACTGCTCCACCAAATGAGTGTCCTAGTAAGACTAAGGTACTAGGGTCAAGTGAATTAGCAATAGGTGATGAAGGTGTAGACTTCTCACTCTGTATGTAAGTTAGAACATCATTTACTTGCTGTTGTTCAGCAATTAATCCTGTAACCGCACCCGTTGGACTAATTGCTGTTCTCAAGTGGTTAGGCACTACGACGACAAAGCCATAACGTGCCACTGTGTTAGCAAATGTTGAGTAATCTGATTTGTCAACCAGCGCCCCCTGCAATAACAACGCAATCGGCAATGAATTCTGCTGAGTCTGTGTACTAGATAAAACTGGATAGTAAATATCAGTGCTATCTACACCACCGTCAGTTCTAGGAATATTCGTAGAGTAACTGACTGCACTCTCAAAAAGAGGAGCAGGGTTGAATGTAGCACCCACAGCACTTCGCTCTACTCCCAGAGTGATCATCAATACTCCTACTATAGCCACCGATGATTGCTTCTTTGAGGAGAAAAAATTCATGGCTTTATACCTCTTGTGTTGCTCATTCTGAACATTTTACAGACCGCCCGGACGCTAAGTACTCTAGTCGCTGCATTCAATGTAGAGCAGCCAAATTTTTATTACTACCGCTATTAAGATTATATAATAGCAGGAGTAATAATTTTTTCGCATTGCACACCCTTTTCCCTACACCCTTTCATAAGTCAGTTGCCTTGTCTTAATTTGGTTAAGCTTTCGTACTACTAGAAGCATTACAATTCTCAAAGCTTTAGTTTAATTAAACTGATGACATTCACCTATTCTCTATACCCAGATAATTGGTCAGAAATTGCCACGGAAGTTAAGCAACAAGCCCAGTGGCGTTGTCAAAAATGCGGGTTACACTGCATACCCTAAGAGTGAAAAAACATCACATATAACACGCTCAAAACGCAGAGTGTACACGCTACAGGTTCATCATTGGGACAGAAACCCAGCTTAGAACCACAGAGGCAACCTTATAGCTCTTTGTAGTGCTTGTCACCTTTTATACCATAGAGGAGGGAAATCAAATGTAACACCTGGGCAGCTATCTTTGTGGTAAATAAGTATGGATAATGATACTCAAGAACTAATCGCAATTCAGCAATAACTCTCAGGAATCAACTCACGCCTGAGAAAGATTTTTCCGTCAACTCATCCCCAATTGGGAGCAATGCGATTTTGTGAGGTGCTTAAAATTAGGGTACTAAATCACCTATTTAGGGCTGCGATCGCAGCCAAATAACTGTTTTTATTGAGAATTTAACTCTCTAACTGAGAATTAAAGTCCGATCTAACAAAATCGCATTGCTCCCTCCCCAATTTGACAGCGTGTTTGAAGACGTGGGTGCAGCTGGATATTATAAACGCGCAGGCTGGTTATCGTCTGGAATCAGTTCTTATGACTGTGCAAGGTGATAGCGCTGCCTCTTCTCCTCATCCAGGGACTGGAGAAACTGAAATTGAATAAACTTCGGT
>JBBSCU010000261.1:0-7646 GCA_038249935.1 Chroococcales cyanobacterium | reverse complement strand
GTAGACAAACAAGGTAAACCCCAAAGAGGTTATCTGCGGCTCAACGATATCTTCAATCTGAATTTACCCGCCGATTTAGTGGTATTGAGTGCCTGTGAAACTGGGGTAGGTAAGGAAGTTCAGGGGGAAGGGTTGGTAGGATTGACAAGAGGATTAATGTATGCAGGTTCACAACGAGTAGTGGTGTCTTTATGGAGTGTTGACGATGAGGGAACTAAGGAATTGATGAGTGAATTTTATCGCCAAATGTGGCAGCAAGGTAAATCTCCTATTGCGGCTCTGAGAGATGCACAACTGTATTTGTGGCAACATAAAAATTGGCAAAGTCCCCGTTATTGGGCTGCTTTCACTCTGCAAGGTGAATGGCGCAATAATTTATAATTTATAATTCGTAATTCGTAATTCGTAATTAATTAGGATTTACGCACTGTACAAATTCATCGTGATGTGTATTAAAGAAAATAAGTTGTTTCAGGGTTTGATTAATTATCCTTTGATGCCTACGGCGGTAAACTACGTAAATAGACCATGCTGTAGGGGTTTAGCAATGCTAAACCCTTACGAAAGATGTGGCTTTTCACGCTATCCATCTTTGCTATTTCTTGTCAATGCGTAAGTCTTATTAATGATCAACTGGCAAGTATTAATTAACTGGTGATTTTAATTTTGTAGGACACGCATCTTGTCTGTCCTACGAAATGGTTGATTTCTAGAAGTTGCTTATGCACACTGTCTGTATATTGTCAACGTTATAGTACATAAATAAAGGATTCTCTCGTTTGCCAGAGTGGGAGGCGATCGCTGGTAGAATTTGGAGAGCTTAAACTTGCTTTCGTAGTCTTTCTAAATTCTGTTGATGCAACTCTGGGAAGTTTTCTAAATCATCTATTGACTGTGGCGCAGGGAAGATTACAGCGTCTTCAGAGGTGAATCTATCTAAATAAGTTTGAAAAGCTTGATCATCTTCTCTATGCTCAAGGATATATTGACGCAATTGGACACGGGGCATTGTCATAAAATCTGGTTTACTCATACATATCTCCACTTCCCGTTTAGGTAAATTATAATTTCATTTTCTTGACCAGCGAGAATTACAATATTTTTTGTTCGTTCATCGATTCGCACTAAAGACACAGTTAAATACATTTTAGTAGGCCAAAAACTTAAGATAAACAACGTTTTTAATTGTTCTACAGTAGGCATATTTAAATTATTGCTACAACAGATTTTTTACTTTGGCGTGAATTCAGTCAGGTGTCGATATCTTTCAACTGTGAAGTTGTTCAAACACATTTTATGCAGATTGTCTACGTTATATTACATAAATAAAGGATTCTCTCGTTTGCCAGAGTGGGAAGCGATCGCTCATAAAACCGATAAAATCTAAATTAAATAGCTTTGATATAGTTATGGCAATTACTGGCTCTATGCTTGGGGCGGTTCATTCAAATAAGCTAATCTCTAACTGGTGCGATCGCTCACGGTATTTGCCACAGCAGCACGATAAAATTCTAAAACCATAAATTGTACTAAAAGGTCTAAATGGCAGAAACACTATTCTTCAACGCCTTACGGGAAGCCATTGATGAAGAAATGGCACGTGACTCCAGCGTATTTGTTCTGGGTGAAGACGTAGGACACTACGGCGGTTCTTATAAAGTTACCAAAGACCTGTACCAAAAATATGGCGAACTCCGCGTTCTAGACACTCCCATTGCTGAAAATAGCTTTACTGGCATGGCCGTGGGAGCCGCAATGACTGGGTTGCGTCCCATAATCGAAGGTATGAATATGGGCTTTTTATTGCTGGCTTTCAACCAAATAGCCAACAACGCCGGGATGTTGCGCTACACTTCTGGCGGTAACTTTAAAATTCCGATGGTAATTCGCGGCCCTGGAGGTGTGGGACGACAACTAGGCGCAGAGCATTCCCAACGACTAGAAACTTACTTCCAAGCTGTGCCAGGGTTGAAGATTGTTGCCTGTTCCACACCAAGAAATGCCAAAGGACTACTAAAATCTGCTATCCGCGATGATAACCCCGTATTGTTCTTTGAACACGTTTTGCTTTACAACTTGAAAGAAGATTTACCAGAAGAAGAATATTTACTACCCCTAAATAAAGCAGAAGTTGTGCGTGAGGGGAAAGATGTCACAATTATTACTTACTCGCGGATGCGCCATCATGTGCTGCAAGCGGTAAAAACTTTGGAAAAACAAGGATATGATCCAGAAGTTATTGATTTAATATCGCTCAAGCCCTTAGATTTTGACACCATTGGTGCATCAGTACGGAAAACCCATAAAGTGATTGTGGTGGAAGAATCCATGCGAACTGCGGGTATTGGAGCAGAAGTCATCGCTTCAATTAACGATCGCTTATTTGATGAATTGGATGCGCCAGTACTACGACTTTCTTCTCAAGATATCCCCACACCTTATAACGGCAATCTGGAACGATTAACAATCGTTCAGCCAGAGCAAATAGTGGAAGCTGTAGAGAAAATGGTAGCGTTGAGGGTTTAAATTTAAAAGTTAGGAGTGACGATTAGGCACTTATCGATCCCTCCTAACCTTAAAAGACTCAACGTCCGAGTTAAAAGGCTCAATGTCCGAGTTAAAAGGCTCAACGTCCGAGTTAAAAGGCTCAACGTCCGAGTTAAAATACTCAACGTCCGAGTTAAAAGGCTCAACGTCCGAGTTAAAAGGCTCAACGTCCGAGTTAAAAGGCTCAACGTCCGAGTTAAAAGGCTCAACGTCCGAGCTAAAAGACTCAACGTCCGAGTTCTGAGCTAGTTAATGAATAGAAAACTCACCTTGACAGCGCTACTCCCAATACGGTTCGGTTAAGGTGCATAGTCCTTAAAGATCCCTTAGTCCCCCTTAAAAAGGGGGAAATAGAGCTATTCTTAGCCCCCCTTTTTTAAGGGGGGTTGGGGGGTTCAAGTCTTATCCGAACCATATTGGCGCGACTCCTAACTCCTAACTCCTAACTCCCAACTCCCAACTCCCAACTCTCGACTCATAACTCTACAAAAGAGCGCTATTATAGCCTTTGTCAGTTGCGAGTTATGGTATGCAAAGACAGCGATCGCTATTAATTTTAATTTTAGTCCTGATAATCGCCGCTATTACGGTGATTGCCACAATTCCGATACCCCTTGGACTGGACTTGCGGGGAGGTTCACAGCTCACAATTCAGGTGAAACCATCAGCCGAAATTCCCCAAATCACCGAACGAGAATTGGAAGGTGTGAAGAAAGTTGTCGAAGGTCGGATTAATGGTCTGGGTGTTTCTGAGCCAGTTATCCAAACAGTCGGCACAGATAAAATATTGGTGCAACTACCAGGAGTTAATGATCCAGAGCAAGCCGAACGGGTGCTAGGGGGTACGGCGCAGTTAGAATTTCGTACCCAAAAGCCGAATACAGAAACCCAACTGTTTGCTTTCCAATCATCTAGAGCCGAATTGAAAGCCAAGCAAGAAGAGTTCAGAAAAAGTAAAGATAAAGCTGGAATTGTCAAGAATCAAGAAGATTTACAAAAAAGTAATCAAGCGATCGCAGAATTGTTTGGAAGCACCAATCCACCGCTAGTTGGCAAATACCTCAAGGATGCATCTGGTCAACCGACTCAACAAAGTAACAACTGGAACGTTGCCATTCGCTTCGACCAAAAGGGTGGTGAACTGTTTGCCGAATTGACAAAAAACCTTGCCGGTACTGGGCGTAGTATTGGCGTTTTTCTGGACAATGAACTGATCAGCGCTCCCAACGTACCTATAGAATTTGCCGCCACTGGTATTGCTGGTGGCTCTGCCATAATTACAGGACGCTTTACCGCCCAACAAGCCAATGACTTAGGTGTACAACTACGCGGAGGCGCATTACCCGTACCAGTAGAAATCGCCGAAATCCGCACTGTGGGAGCAACCTTGGGTAAAGACAGCATCACTAGCAGTATCTATGCTGGTATCGGTGGTCTGACTTTAGTATTAATATTTATGGTAATCTACTATAGACTACCAGGACTTATTGCCGATGTAGCACTATTGATCTATGCGCTACTCACCTGGGCTACCTTTGCTTTGTTAGGTGTTACCCTGACCTTGCCAGGAATTGCTGGTTTTATCCTCAGTATCGGCATGGCGGTGGATGCGAATGTGCTAATTTTTGAGCGGACGCGAGAAGAATTACAAGCAGGTAAAAGCCTTTATCGTTCTGTAGAGTCTGGTTTTTACCGCGCCTTTTCGAGTATTTTAGATGGTAACGTGACTACAATAATTGCCTGTGCGGCACTATTTTGGCTAGGAGCCGGTTTGGTGAAAGGCTTTGCCCTAACTTTAGCTTTAGGCGTAGCGGTAAGTATGTTTACAGCAATTACCTGTAGTCGCACCTTAATGTTTTTGGCAATTACAATTCCTGCACTCAAAAAACCAGAACTTTTCTGTCCGAACCTGCCAACATCAAATAAGGCAGAGGTGGCTCCATGAAACTGAGTATTAACAAATCGCGATCGCTTTGGTGGGCTATTTCCAGTGCCATTATCCTTGCTGGGATCATCTCAATGGTGATTTCTTGGCAAAACCCAACTATCAAAGCACCTCTACGTCCCAGTTTGGATTTTGTCGGTGGTACACGATTGCAGTTTGAACGCGATTGTACCAAACCTGGTAACTGCGACCAGCCGATTGATATCAATATCGTCCGGGAAGTAGCTAAAGCCCAGGGGCTAGGTGATAGCAGTATCCAAATTGTTGCAGACAAAGGCACAGGTGCAGAAAATGGTATATTGATTCGCACAAAAAACTTGGATCGTGAACAGCGAATCAATTTGCAAAATGCTTTAAGCGAAAAGGTCGGTACTTTTGACGAGCAAAAAAACCAACTTGACACCGTTGGCCCGACTCTAGGGCGAGAGTTGTTTACTTCTGGTGTCATCGCCCTCATCGTTTCCTTTGCAGGCATTATTGTTTACTTGAGCTTCCGCTTCCAGTTTGATTATGCAGTGTTTGCGATCGTTGCGCTATTTCATGATGTCTTGATCACGGCAGGGATTTTTTCGATTTTGGGTTTAGTACTGGGTACTGAAGTAGATAGTCTGTTCATTGTTGCTCTATTGACAATTACAGGTTTCTCAGTTAACGATACTGTGGTGATTTACGATCGCATTCGTGAAACCCTGAAAATTAATCCCAATCGACCGATTGCTGACATTGTAGATGATGCTGTAAACCAAACCTTAGCACGGTCTATCAACACGACTTTAACCACGATGCTGTCATTGTTTGCGATCTTCTTGTTTGGGGGAGAAACACTGAAAAACTTTGCCCTAGCTCTAATTATTGGCTTTACCGCCGGAGCTTATTCAAGTATTTTTATTGCCAGTACTCTTCTAACTTTGTGGCGAGAGCGCAATGGTCAAACAAGCGTGGTAGTCAGTGCAGAGTCTATTGATCCATCTGCTGGTAATTAGTCATCTGTCATTGGGCATTTAACATGGGTCAATAATCAATAGTTCTTCCCCTACTCCTTTATCTCCCCCCCCTGCTCCCCACAGCCTATGGATCAATCCGAACAACCGTCAATAACTGACCCATCGTTTGCTCAACAAGTACAAAGGCTATACCAGCTGACAGTATATGGCAGGTGGCTGTTTGTCGGCTGTTTGTGGCTTACCATTGCGCCTGTTAGCTTGTGGGGTCTACGTGCAGAGGTTTTTCTATGGCAACAATATTTTACCTGGGTAGCAGTGAGATATGGACTCTTTTACCATCCACTGTCTACCTTTGGTTTAGCCTTTTGTATCGGGATGACTGCTGCTGTTTTAGTTTGGCAAAGTCGAAATATCTTACTTGGACTACCACAGCCGGAAAAACAACGTTTAGAAAAATATGTTTATCGGATACGTCAACAGGGAGCAACTCATCCTCTGTGGAAGTGGGTTTGTGATTAATTTTTCGGGAAGTGCTGTATTGTATTTAGAAACCATATACAAAATCTAACTTTCTATTAATCAGTTAAATATAATCAAAAATCTCAACAGATGAAAACGAATAATTTAAGTTAGCAAATGTCAGGTTTCACTACATATTTACCACTACCGACTTTTACTTCTAGCGTAAAAATGCTACCTTTTCCCACCTGACTTTCAACTTTCAGATTCGCTTGATGTTTTTGGGCGATCGCCACAGCTATCGCTAGCCCCAAACCTGTGCCTCCGGTTTTCCGAGAGCGTAGGCGGAGCCCGCCGTAGGCATCGCCATCAACACGGTAAAAGCGATCAAAAATTCGCTTCTGATCAGCAAGCCCAATCCCAATGCCTGTATCTTTCACCGCAATTACAGCAGTATAATCATTCTTGACTAAGCTAACAGTTACATATCCTCCTGTGGACGTGTACTGGATGGCATTGGCAATCAAGTTTGACACTAAACGGTAAAGTTGCGATTCGTTGCCTAGAGCATAAACCTCGCAAGTGGGAATTTGGCAGGTTAAATGAATATCAGCAGCAGTGGCAAGCTCTAAAAATTCTTCGGTCAAATCGCTCACCAAATCATTTAAGCAACAGGGCTGAAAAGGTTTTGAGGATGAATTTTGCTCCAGACTGGTTAACAAGAGTAAGTCAGCGATCAAATGGCTCAACCTTCGCCCCTGCCGCTCAACAGTATGAAGCATTATTTGCATATCTTGTTGATTTTGCGGTATGCGGAGGATAGCTTCCACAGTCGCCAACAGACTAGCCAGGGGCGATCGCAATTCATGGGCAGCATTAGCGGTAAACTGTTGCTGTTGCTGATAAGATCGGTAAATCGGCTGCATCGCTAATCCTGAGAGCCACCAACTGGAGGTAGCGACCAAGCTCAAGGCAATAGGCAAACCAATCGCCAGAATCCATTGAATCCGCCTGATTTCCGCATCAAAATGTTCTAAAGTGCGCCCAATTTGCAAATAGCCCCAGGATGAATCAGCATTGGCTTCATTAGCTAAAGGATGGGTATTGGCACTATGCAAAATCGTAGTGAATTGGTGATAGCGAATGCCGTTAGCCGTGCGAAAGGTTTGCCATGAAGTGCGGTTTAAAGTTGGCGGCAGAGATAACGGTTGATTGGGTGAAAAAGCGAGGAGTTTTCCTTGATGATTGAACAGCCGAATATAGTATGTGGTGCGATCGCTGATGCCGATGGTGTGCCGTTGAATTAGCGTCGGGGTAGCATTGCAGGGTTGTCCACTCAAACAAAGATCGGGAAAAATTTGTTGCAGCACAGCAGTCGGTTCTTCGGAAGCAGGTAGCAGTGGTTCGACGCTATCGTGTAAAGTTCCAGCAATTGATTCAATTTCGCGCTCCATTGCTGCCCAGTTTGTCTGCACCATTGCTCGATACATCCCCAAGCCAGAAACACTCAAAATCACACCCATGACTCCGGCATACCAGAGGGCTAACCGTAGACGACTGCGCCGAAAAAGTGAGTAGCTATTCATGGCTGAGAATGAAGTTGAGAGTTGAAGCGATAGCCAGCACCAGGAACCGTTTCAATGGGGCAGGGGCAGCCATGATTTGCTAACTTCCGACGGAGTAGACGCATTTGAGCCGCAACCACATTGCTAATTGGCTCCTCGTCTATGTCCCAAAGTTGATGACGCAAT
>JBBSCU010000260.1:0-7670 GCA_038249935.1 Chroococcales cyanobacterium | reverse complement strand
GAGGTGCTACAGCAGATAATGAATGTCCTCTAGTTGTTGATACTTCTACTGCTAGCTGTGGTGATTCTCGATTTGGCTGCTGGGTTTGCACAATTGTTAGTAAGGATAAATCAATGGAGGCAATGATTCAAAATGATGAAGAAAAAGAATGGATGCAGCCTTTATTAGATATTCGCAATGAATTAGATAATAGAGATGACCACGACAAAAGAGACTTTCGTCGCCTCTGGGGAGAAGTCCAACTTTTTGAACGTCATGTAGATGGTAAAGCCTCTATTGAACCAATTTATGGCCCCTATACCAAATATTGGCGAGAACATTGGCTTAGACGATTATTAGAAGCGCAAACCAAAACCCGTCGTACAGCGCCAGAAAATATGCGCGACATCACACTAATTAGTCTAGAAGAAATGAGCGAAATTCGCCGCATTTGGGTAGAAGACAAACACGAATTTGATGATAGCTTACCCAGAATTTATCAAGATGTGACTGGCGAAGAATTTCAAGATCCCCGTCCTGGTGCTGACTATAGCTTACTAGGTCGTGATGAATGGATAGTATTAGAAGAAATCTGTGAAGGTGACGCGATGCACTTGGAACTCATGGCGAAATTGTTAGACACAGAACGCCAGTATCGCAAAAAGACTCGTCGCGTGGGAATATACGAAACCCTAGAAAAATGCTTTAATACGAGTTCCCGTTCCCCAGAAGATGCGATTAAGAATGCTCGTTTGAAACGCGAATTAAGCGAAGCAGTTAGTCAAGGTGACGTTGCAAAAGTCAAGCAGATGACTTTAGGCGATGTTGCAGCAATCAATGAGGTAGATGAAAGTAAAAGTGATGAACCGGTAACTTGGGCAAGTATGAAATTTAAAAATGAAAATTTAGAAGAATAGAATAATAGAAGACGGGAGTCAACAAACTACTAGTCTGTCAAATTCATTTTGACGAGTTGGTAGTGTGAGCGTCTCGCTCACTGCCAAATTCATTTTGACGAGAGCGTCTCGCTCACGACGCAAGCAAGATGCTCGCACTACCCATTAATTTAACCTTGACAGACTACTACTTAAAGAACACTTGACAAAGTTTGATTATCTTAAAACAAGCGAGGTTCTATGATTCAAGCCATACACAAATTAGTAACTTTTGAAGATTTTGCAGCTTGGCGGCCTGAAGGTGGAAGATACGAATTACATGATGGCGTGATTGTTGAAATGGCTCAACCAGTGGGAGATCATGAGGATTTTATTGGTTTTTTGGCGCTAGAAATATCTGCTGATATCAAGGGTCTAAATTTACCTTATTTCATTCCAAAAACTGTATTAGTCAAACCATTTGAAGGTGAATCAGCTTATTCTCCAGACATATTAATAATCAATCGACCAAATTTAGTGAGTGAGCCTTTATGGAAAAAAGAATCAACTGTATCTCAAGCTGCATCTATTCCATTGGTTATTGAAGTTGTTAGTACTAATTGGCGGGATGATTACTACAAAAAATTAGCTGATTATGAAGCTATAGGTATTCCCGAATATTGGATTATATATTACGCGGCTTATGGTGCTAGGAAGTTTATTGGAAATCCTAAACTGCCTACTATATCCATTTATGAATTAATTGATGGTGAGTACCAAGTTACTCAATTTAGAGGCGATACCCATATTGTCTCGTCTACTTTCCCAGAATTTAATTTAACCGCCGAACAGATTTTTCAAGCTGGAGGTGTGCAAATCTAGCCACGCTTACCAACACCGAGACAGATGCGATCGCATTTCTTAGCAGTTAGTGATGGTATTATCTATATTTCATAGAAAATATTTTTATAAGATCAAACCTCACCCTCAATCCCTCTCCTTACTAAGGAGAGGGAAGCCGGAGGCAGGGTGAGGTTTTATATTTAATTTGACCCACTTACTTAATCAGACAAAATCATCTAATTAATTTTATCTGATTCCTTTCATCACAAACTTTTTGCTTCTGCGATCGCTGTCGAACTCATGTTAATCTTAAAAACTAATGATATTTCTTGAACTCGTTCTACAAAACTTTGGCCCCTACAGTGGCAAACAGGTAATCAACCTTAACCCAAAAATTGATGAGGAAACCTCACATCCAATTATACTTTTAGGTGGTATGAATGGCGGTGGAAAAACTACCCTTATGGATGCCATTCGTCTCGCCCTTTATGGTGCCCGCGCCCAATGTTCCACCCGTGGTAATTTAAGTTATAACGATTTTCTCAATCAATGTGTTAACAACAAAACAGATCCAGTTTTAGACACCCGAATTGAATTACTTTTTGAACATATTGAAAACGATAAACCAATAAAATACCGTGTTGTGCGTAGTTGGACAAAAAATCCTAAAGATGGTAAAGATACATTAGGTATTTTAGGTGATAGTGATACATGGCCTGATGCTTTAGTTAATATCTGGGATGAATATATTGAAAATCTCCTGCCATTAGGTATTTCTAACTTATTTCTCTTTGATGGTGAACAGGTTAAAGAACTCGCAGAACAGGAAACACCACCACCAGTTGTAGTAGACGCTATTCGCGGACTTTTAGGTTTGGAGTTAGCAGATAGGTTAGCGGTTGATTTAGATATCTTAGTTAACCGCAAACTTAAAGAAGTTGGTAATAGTAAAGATTTAGCAAACCTAGAAGAAATTGAAACTAGGTTAACCCAACAGCAAGAAGATTATCAAACCACAGAAGAGAAAGTAGAAATTCTCAAAAATCAGGTAGAAGATTTAGAACAAAAGCAGCAAGAAGCCTTTGATAAATTCATTTCTGAAGGTGGGAAGATTGCAGCAGAACGCAATCAGCTAGAATTACAACAAGATACAAAAACTGCGGAAATTGAACAAGTACGTCAGTCAATGTGTGAATTGGCGGCTGATGTTTTACCTCTGGCATTAATTCCCAATTTGCTTACTCAGGTGCAAGCACAGGGAGAAAAAGAATTTCGCCATCAACAGGTACAAATTTCTAAAGATTTGTTACTTGAGCGAGATCAGCGCTTACTAACTTGGCTAAATCAAGCGGAAATTTCCCCGACTCAAGTTGAAAAAATTCAATCTTTTTTAGTCCAAGATGTAGATAATTTATATGTAAAGAGTATCCAGGTAGAAGCACCTTGGCTATTAGCCGATGATGAAAGTTTAAGTCAGCTAGATAATCTCATATATCACTTACAAAATTCTAAACTGTCTGCAAAAGAGAAATTAGCTGTTCTCAAAAATAAAGAAGAAGAAATTCATACTCTCGAAAGACAAGTGCAAACAGCAGCAGCACCGGAAGATTATACAAAGCTGCGTCAAGCACTAGAAGCGGCACAAAATCAAGTTGTTGAAGCTAAAGCAAATTATGAAACAATCCGCCGTCGTTTAGCTGAATTAGAAACTATTATTGCTAAGTCCAAAAAAGAATTAAGTGATTATACAGTAGAAAATATTAAACATAAAAATAGCGAACATATTATTACCTCAGCAGCTAAAGTTCAAAATACACTCAAGATATTCCGTGAAAAATTAACTCTGCGAAAACTCAATAAATTAGAGGAAGAAGTTAAAAATTGCTTTCTTTATCTTCTCCATAAATCAGATTTAGTGCATCGCATTACTATTGATACCAAGACTTTTAGCCTTTTGCTTTACGATTTAAATGGTAAACCAGTCCCGAAACATCGCCTCTCTGCTGGCGAAAAACAACTACTTGCGATCGCATTCCTCTGGGGTTTAGCTAAAGTCTCTGGACACCGCCTACCAGTAGCAATAGATACGCCACTAGGTAGGCTAGATTCCTCTCACCGCAGCAACTTAGTTGAACGTTATTTCCCATCCGCTAGCCATCAAGTAATTTTGCTTTCCACTGATACTGAGATTGGAAAGAAAGAAGTAGAAACACTGCGAGAAAACGAAGCGATCGCTCGTGAATATCTCCTAAAATACGACTCTACCACCCGCCAAACTACAGTCCTAGAAAATCAATATTTTTGGTAGTTGCTTTAAATTTTATGCCCAGAATAGTCTAACCTATTCTGAAGGTGTTTTTGATATCGAATGCTATAAATAATTGCGAACAGAGATGCGATCGCGGAGCATCTTGTCGAGATGGCGGTTTGATAGTTTTCACAACTCCAATAGAATTGCTATATCTTCGATTTGTTTAGTCGTAAAGATTTAAAGTGCTTATTCTAAGGAACGCAAATTTAATAACGTGCAATTCTTATTTAACTTGGAATGGTGCGTTACGCTCCGCTAACACACCCTACTTTTGCACTTTATTTAATCCACATTCCTAACGTTGCGAAAAACTAATAAACTGTTACAACCTGGAAGATGTAAAATTTTTGTTAAATTCAACGAGCATCTACAGTTTCACCTAATCGTCAAAAGGTACTCAGCATGACTGCAATCTCCCCAAAGGCATCTTCAGCGCTTCCCGATTTTTCTGAAGGAATTCAATATTTTGGTGAAGCGTTACCAGATTTTGAAACTTATGGTGCAACACCTGCTATTGAGTCGGGCAAAGTAGCGATCGCATCTCCTACAGATTCCACAGCAGTATATCAAACTTTACTGGCTGCCGATGCCCTCCGTTACCTGACTTTACAAGTTACCGCTAGTAAGGCTTCTGGCCATCCCGGCGGATTCGCTAGCCAAGCCGAAGCTTACGCATCTCTTGTCATGCTGGGATACAAGAACATTATTACCGAAGTTGGACACCATGCCCCTGGATTTTATAGTGCCATGTTCTTGGATCGTTCGCTAGAGGATATGGGAATCTTTACAGTTCAACAATTGCGCGATCGCTTTCGAGAAAAGCACGGATTATTAGGACACCTTTCTGGTTTCATCCCCGGTATTCTCGCACCTGCGGGGCCTTTGGGACAAGGACAACACTTTGCAATGGCGGCTGCACTGTTGCACAAAGATAAGTTGTTCCCTTTTACAGTTGGTGATGGTGGATTGGGTGAGCCTTATATTGTAAGTGCGATCGCACATTTCCATACAGCTTATCCTGCTGTCACCAACTTTTTACCGGTGTTGGTGTGGAATGGTTACAGCCAAGAACATCACAGCATGGTTTCCCTCAAAACCAATGAACAAATGCAAGCATATTGGCAAGGTAACGGTTTTGATGAAGTCGTGTTAGTTGATGCCAAAGACTTTGATGATCAAAACCAGCCAGGGGATTACATTGATAGTACTGTCTTTTCCTTTGAGAAACGCCTAGCATTTACTCAAGCAGTACTTTCCGGTGTAGATAAAGCCGCGCAATTTGCACTCGGTGGCAAACTTACCGTTTTTATTATTAAACAACTTAAAGGTGCAGGAGTCCACGCACGGGGGGCAAAATCTCACAACCTTTATCCTAAAGATACGCTAGATGCGCCGCATATTATCAGTGCATTGCAAACCCGCGCTTTATCTGCGGAAGCTTGGCAATTAGTACGCACAAATGCAGAACGTGCTGGTGGTGGTCCCGCAGCAAAAACTGTGGTGACAGAATTTGAATTACCATTACCAGAGTTAGGCGAATTACCTTTAGAAGAATATGCAGTCGGTGGGGAACCAAAAGTTTCTACAACCGCGATGGGACGATTAGTAGGAATAGTTGGAAATAAAGATCAAAATTTCCTTGTCACCAACGCCGATGGTAACGAAGCATCAGGAATTGCCAACATCAACCAAGCATTAAAGATTATTCACCCCACAACCGACGACTTATATAATCAAGCACCAAATGGACAAGTTTATGAACCATTGAGTGAAGATGCTTGTGCCGGTTTAGCTGCGGGTTTAGCGTTAATGGGTGCAAGAACTTTGTGGTGTTCCTACGAATCTTTTGCCATCAACGGATTACCAATTTGGCAAACTGTGACGCAAGCAATGGCAGAATTGCGCCGTCAAACTCCCTCGACTATTACTTTATTCACAGCTGGCGCATTAGAGCAAGGACGCAATGGTTGGACTCACCAACGTCCAGAAATTGAAGCTTACTTTGCTTCGTTGATGCGAAATGGAAATGTTTTTCCATTATTTCCGCCTGATGCTAATAGTATTCAAGCCTGTTATGATTGGGCGTTGAAAACTAAGAATAAGGGAATTGTGATTACTGCAAGTAAGTCACCGTTGCCAATTCGCACCACTTTAGAACAAACTCGTCAAGGATTGCGCGATGGTGCGGTGCTATTGCATGAAGTCGCTGGTGATAAACAAGTTGTATTTGCTGTAATTGGCGATTTAACATTAATACCTGTATTTGAAGCTGCGGCTTTTTTGGAAACTGAAGGTATTGGCGTGAAGATAGTTACTGTAATTAATCCTCGGCAATTATATCGTTCTGATGATACTGCATGGGAGACTTGTTCTGAACCTGAAGGCGGTTTCTTGGATGATGCGAAATTTGGCGAATTATTTGATGGTGATGCCTTAATTGCTGTTACAGGTGGTGCTGCGGCGATGCTAGAACCAATTTTGTTGCGGAGTACGGCGAAGCGCGACACCTTTGCGTGGAAGCGTGGGGAAACTACAGCCAGTGCTGGTGAGTTGATGGCCTTTAATGGATTGACTGCGGAAGCTTTGACAAAACGTGCGATCGCTTTAGTCCATTAAAGCTAAAATTGTTTACACTTTAATCGCATTTATACGCATATAAACGCTGAAAATAGCGTTGTCATGCGTATAAATGCGTTTTTTTATTGAAGAGAACTTAGCAGACAGAAAAATGGGGGTAAATTTGCTGAAATCCGTTGACAAAAGCTGCTTTACGAGTCGCAAAAGCTGCTTTACGAGTCGCAAAAGTTAGTTTACGAGTCGCAAAAGTTAGTTTACGAGTCGCAAAAGTTAGTTTACGAGTCACAAAAGCTAGTTTACGAGTCGCAAAAGTTAGTTTACGAGTCAGAAACTTAGTTTACGAGTCGCAAAACTTGATTTTTGAGCTACAAGCGGGATACTTTTATCTAGAAAAGTAATCTAACACCAAACAACTTTAATTTTAAGTAGATACGGCACAAACAAATGTTGAATAAGATCCCCGACTTCTCAAAGAAGTCGGGGATCTGTGGCTTTCAGTAACCATCCATATAATTTTTATTAGTAGATAAATCACTTGCTGCTTCCACACAACCAATGTATTCTTGAGCGAGAGTGAAAGCTGAAACCCCTGATTTTATTTCTTGAACAGATAACTCTTGCTTTTGCATTTTCGCAAGTAAAAATTCTACAAAATCTAATGCCTCTTGTTGCTTATCAGGAGGTAATATTCTTACCTTGTCTATAATAATTTCTTCAATGCTCATTTTCTCTAGCATCTCGCATAAACTAAATATATTTTAAACTTTAAAGCATTATTTGGCTGTATATCTTTTGCCGTGACTTCAATTGTTAGGTACTCAAGAGGATAAATTTAGGAAGTGCGTAGACATAGCCCATCATATACATTGCACTATTCAGATTAATTTATTACGCGCGATCGCTCTTCTACCAATGATATTAAATAACAAACTTAGGATTTGAGCGTTATATTTATTCTAGACATAGACTATACAAGATTAATTTATTATGAAATTTCAAGTAATTTTTACCTTTGATTCAGAATATGAAGGCTATGTTGCTGAGGTTCCTGAACTTCCAGGCTGTGTGAGTCAAGGCAAAACACT
>JBBSCU010000259.1:0-7692 GCA_038249935.1 Chroococcales cyanobacterium | reverse complement strand
TGAGTATATCCGTGACCGCATTTCTCAGCTTGGTCATATTCCCTCTTTGGCGACTATTATTCTTGAACAATCTGTTCTTCTTCCCTTGGACTTGTCCTACTAGCTAGAATCACCCTACCCCTACTTATTGAGCCGATACAACTGGACGTTAATATTTTCGACATACTTCCAACTATACATATAATTGGAGTTATGATAGATTTGCTAACGTCCAACTATACACATAAATGGAATATGACAAAACGAGAAATTTCCCAGGCAAGCTTGGATAATTTAAAATTAGGAGCGATCACACGACGCAAGGGTAAGGTTAAGGTCACGGTCACGCTCCTACCACAAACAATTGAATGGTTGAAAAAAAGCGGAAATATGTCCCAGAGAATTGATGAGATGGTACGACGTGTGGTCGCTGGTGAACTGGTAAAACCTAACTAGGGTCTATTTGTTAGAAAACTTCTCTAACAACTATAAGCATATAAGATAGAGGTAAATTCTCACTTGCAAAATTGAGCATCAGTTGAGCATAGTTGCTGAGTAGTAATTTATACCAGTTATTCATGGTCAAACATCCTACTTTCTGTGTTTGAGCATTGTATGAGCATTTTTGGACGATTAGAAGCTAAAAGTATTGGTATATGGCAAGTTTGCGTAATCTGCAAGAAACTCACTTAAATCGTGCCCGCGCCAGTCTCAGACAAGCGCTGTCTTGGTATGGATATCTTCGCAAATCGGGACGGCTTTCATCTAACCTAGAATTGGCAGGTTTGGTGAAACCAGAATTAGAAATTTTGAACTCCACACTCAAAAAACTGGATTCTAACATTATTAGAATTGCCGCCTTTGGTTTGGTAAGTCGTGGCAAGTCGGCGGTGTTGAATGCCTTGCTGGGAGACAAGATTTTGCAAACTGGGCCTCTAAACGGTGTCACTCAATGGCCTCGTTCCGTGCGTTGGCAGCCCGGTGGTCAAGTGCTAGTAGAGTTAATTGATACCCCCGGATTAGATGAAATTGAGGGTGAGTCACGGGCAGACATGGCACGAGAAGTAGTGCATCAGGCGGATTTGATTTTGTTTGTCGTGTCTGGTGATATCACGCGCACTGAGTATCAGGCGCTGCTGGAATTGCGACAGTCACAAAAACCCCTGATTTTGGTGTTTAACAAGATAGATTTGTACCCAGATACAGACCAGGGAGCGATTTACCAAAATTTACAACAATTGGGTACTGGACATCACGCCACTTGCTCCACTTGGGGAAACCCCAAGACCGCAGTGGCTCCCCAAGCAAAGCCACTACTACCTGATGAAATTGTCATGGTGGCGGCAGAACCAGCAGCAATGGAAGTACGGGTTGAGTGGCCTGATGGTCGTGTCAGTTATGAATGGGAGACACCACTACCGCAAGTAGACGAATTAAAGCAGACAATTTTGAACATTCTCAATCGGGAAGGGCGATCGCTTCTGGCTTTAAATGCACTAATCCAAGCACGAAGTGCAGAAGCAGCGATCGCTCAAAAAACCATCGATTTGAGCGAACAACAAGCCGAAGATATCATCTGGCAGTTTACCAAATACAAAGCTTTGGCTGTCGGGTTAAATCCTATCGCCTTCTTAGATATCCTTGGTGGAACTGTTGCCGATTTGGCTCTAATTCGCGCTTTAGCTAGGTTGTATGGTTTGCCGATGACTAGCTATGAAGCCGGGAAAATTTTAAAAACGATTTTATTTAGTTCTGGTGGCTTACTGCTCTCAGAATTAGGCAGTAGTTTGCTGTTAGGTTTGGGCAAGAGTACAGCTGCAATAACCAGTGGCGATAATCCCACTAATATTACTGCTTTTGCTGGTAGTGCGATCGCTCAAGCTGGTATTGCTGGTTATGGTGCATACTCCGTTGGCAAAGCTGCCCAGGTATATCTCAAAAAAGGCTGCACTTGGGGACAGTTGGGCGCTAGCAGTGTCATTCAAGAAATTCTTTCTCAAGTTGACCAAAACACAATTCTGTATCGTCTGCGACAAGAATTAGGGATAAAGTATTGAGATTGACTTCTGACTCCTGACTTCTGACTTCACGTTTAACTTTTCCGTAAATCAGTTGTTGCTGATTGGGTTATTTGCTTAATTGCCTCTAAATCAAGCGGTGGTGTTTGACTTTCCATTTCCAACCATAAGAGATACTCAATATTTCCAGCAGGGCCAGTTATCGGCGACCAAGTTAAGCCTTTATATTTCCATCCTAATTCTTGAGCTGCTTGCAACACCTGGAAAATGGCATCAGCTTGGTCGTTTGGATCGCGCACAACGCCTTTTTTACCCACACGGGATCTGCCGACTTCAAACTGTGGCTTGACTAACAACACAGCTTCTCGGTTAGCTTGAGTTAGTTGCCACAAAGCAGGTAGAATTTTGGTCAAGGAAATAAACGATACATCCACCACCGCTAAATCAGGAATCGGGTCATTTTCGCCATACAACTCATCTGGTCGTAGTTGCCGTAAATTGGTACGTTCCCGCAAAATCACCCGCGAATCATTTCGCAACCGCCAGTCAACTTGTCCGTAACCGACATCAATGCCGTAAACTTGTTTTGCTCCAGCTTGCAAGAGACAATCAGTAAAACCACCAGTAGAAATCCCACCATCTAAACAAATGCGCTCTGCTACGGAAATGGCGAATACTGACAAAGCTTTGGAGAGTTTTTCACCGCCTCTAGAAACAAAAGGCGATCGCACCTTAATATTTATTTGAGCCGAAATATCAACTTCTGTACCAGGTTTATCAACTAACTGCTGATTAACAGTAACTTCCCCCGCCTGAATTAACCGCTGTGCCAAAGCGCGAGAAGAACACAAATTTAGCTCTACTAATAGTGTGTCGAGTCGCTGTTTAGCCAATTAGCTAGACTCTCCTGGTAAGATTAAAACCAAAGCACGATTGATAATTTCTTCGCGGTTAACCAGCTTTTCTAATTCTTCAGACTCATAACGACCTTCTTCTACTTCAAGCGTTGCTTCATCAATGGCATTTAAATAGGCTTCTGCTAAGATTTCTAACAATTCTTCTGGCGCGAGATAATAATCTCTAGCTTTACGCCGCTTATTTTCTCGCTGAATTTCCCGAACTGAATTCCGAATTGAAACTTCCCAAGAGCGAGTCGTGCGATTTTCAGCTTGTTGTTTAATCAAATGCAACAACAAAATTACTGCATAGCTACGAATCGTCTTGATAATGTCATTTCGGCTCATCTCTGTTAATTCTTCTACTATAAGCAATGCTCCTTGAACATCGCCTTTAACAAGCAAGTCTTTGAGAGTTAATAATTCTTCCATAATCAGCGCCTCAAACATCGGCAACTTCTATTGTGACGGATTTGGAGCGATATCTACGATGGGCTACGCCTACGCAACTACATAAGATTATCCGGCGTTGCGGAATCAAGGGATGAAATGTTATGTATTGAAATCCAAAACTCCTTATCCTCTCTGCGCCTCTGCGTGAGAAAAATCATCCCGCAACTATGCAACGCCAGATTATCCTTTAGGAATGCACAGAGTTTTTATCCGACATTCTGCACTTCAACTAGTAGTATAGTTAAACTACATTAAAAGAAACATCTACTCCTTAGCCCTCCTTTGCGAAGACAGAAGAGCTAAAGTTTTTAAACTTAGTACGATTTTACTAGATATTAGTTTTCTAATTGTTTGAGTTGTTGATAAATTTCATCAAGTGGTGATTCAGGTTCATCAGGACAAAATTCTAAAGCAAGTCTAACTTTTCCTTTTTTCCATCCCTGGGTACTAAATTGCAAAACTTCACAATTTAATCCTTGAGTATACAAATTTACTTCATCTTTCTCCTCTGCTCCAATATATTCCTTAATTGCTGTAATCAAATCACGGACTTTAAAAGTTTTAGCAATATTTAACTTATCAAAAGTGTCTGGTTGTATAGACACAACTTCATCGTGATTCAGTCTCTCGAATATATCTTCCATAAAAATCTCCTGTCACTAAATCTATAGTTTCCACACATTTAGCGGTTCATCCGAAATAAAAGGATGATTTTGTAGATTTAGTGCTGCCCAATATAAAGTTAATTTTTCAACTGGGGTTTTAACTCCACTATTCTCAGAATCAGGACTTACGCAAACAATAGCCAAAACTCTGATTTTTAGGTAGGGGCAATTCATGAATTGCCCCTACAGCGTGATAGATGAGGTTTTTAGAAGAACCAACCGTAAGAATGCAAACCTTTACCCAAGAGATTCACACCGAGATAACAAACCCAGACAACGACAAGCCCAGTGGCGGCCAAAATTGCCGGACTACGCCCTTGCCAACCGCGAGTGATTCGAGAGTGAAGGTAGGCGGCGAAAACTAACCAAGTGATTAATGCCCAAGTTTCTTTGGGGTCCCAACTCCAGTAAGAACCCCACGCTTCGTTAGCCCAAACGCCACCGGCAATGATCCCAATTGTCAATAAGGGAAAACCTAATCCGATGACGCGATAACTAATGTTGTCGAGGGTTTCGGCAAGGCTAAGGCGCTGGGGTGAAAGGGCTTCAGCAAATGTTACGGCTTGAGACTCAGGGGCAGCTACTATATTCAAAACGGCGGTGTTACCGTTACTGTTGCCGTTACTACTACTTTCAAAACGAGTAAAGCCGTTATTTTCGATAGGGGATGCTGATGGTTGAGAAACTAGCTCAGATGCTTTGTGCAAGCGGTAGCCGTTGCTGCGATAACCACCATTACCTACAGAACTGCCTTGCAGTTGGATGTCTTTACCGCGAGTCACAACTAAAAAAGCGATCGCTAATAACGAACCCACCATCAAAGCAGAATAACTCAACATCATGACGCTGACATGCATCATCAGCCAATTTGACTTTAAGGCAGGTACTAAGGGTTCTGACGCTTGCATCTGAGATGGTAGTGTCATAGTAGCAAAAGCAGCGATCGCCATTGCCACAGGAGCTGTCACAACTCCTACTAAGCGGCTACGGCTACTATTTTCGGCAATTAGATGGACAGTGGTAATTCCCCAGGTTAAGAAAAACAGAGATTCATACAGATTACTTAAAGGAAAATAACCAGCTTCTATCCATCGTGCCCCTAATAGAGTCGCCATGCATAAATTAGCGATCGCCATCCCACCTGTTCCCAAAGTGGCTAAATAAGGCAGATTTGGAAAAGCCGCTCCTACCCAATACACCAGCATTGTCAGGAATAATATGGCAAAGGAGGCATTGTCCAGCCAGTTCTGGAGTATAACCAGATTCATAAAGTGTTCTCTCCGTAAATGATTTAAAATATGGATACTGACTGTTCTGATCCTATCTCTTTAGAAGGTCATAGGACAGGTGAAACAGGAAATAGGGAATTTTCTTTCACCACTCCCTACTCCCTACTCCCCACTCCCCTATCTAAATTATGGTGTAGCAGAGTTGCTCTTACTGCTTTCTGGACTAGGCAAAGCAGTCGAGTTCCTAACTTTTTTGAGTGCTATAAAAATGTCGTAACGGTTACTACGACTATCGCTGACAGCAGATGTCATCCCAATTGAGCGCGTTGCAGCTAGCAAAGATTTTTGATTGGGAATTAGAGTGGGTAAAGGGAAATTTTTCACAGTCCGTTCCACATCCAAGAAAAATTGACCATTTGTCGGATTTGGTTCTGTAGGAACTGTTTGTTGGAAGGGAAGAGTATTAGCTAGTGTGTTGTTGGGTTTAGGAACAATTTTATCAGTAATGGGAGCGCCTACTACTAAAAAGGCGATATCTTCATCTAACCAGCCGTGGGTTGCAGTTAACGTACCATAGGGTGAAACCCAGTTTACAACGGGTACACCTGCAACTTTGCCCGATTGTACTTGGAACTGGTATTGACTTTTCATCACTTCATCAAGCTGTTTTAGGGATGCTTCGGCTGATTTGCGATTACTTCCCTGCACCATAAACACCAAACCCGCCAGAAAATCATCTGGTGAACCTTCTTTTGGAGTAGTCGGAATTAGTGATAAAGAAAACTCGCCTTTCATCCAACTGAGCAAATCCTGATCTAAATCGAGATCAGTAAGAGATTTTATACCACTTCTGATCTGTTCTGGCGCGATCGGCGAGAGGGGATTTCTCTGAGATGTCAAAACGTAGTCTCCCCACAACCTCTGTAAGTTACCGCCAGACAGCATCATCAAGGTTTCTGCTGGTACGAGGCTTTGCATTTTCCCAGCTTTGTTTTCCACCGTCAGCACACGTTGACTATTAGGGTTTAGCCAAGAAACGCCCTTTAAGCGAATTCCTTCTGGCTCTAAGATCATTGTTGCTGCTAAACCTTGGTTATTTTGCAGTTGAGCCAAAACTTGAGCAGGTAAAGGGCGGTTTGGAGAAGACGCGGCTATTTTGGCTGCTATTGGCACATTTACATAAAACTGGGCAAAGGGTTGAGAGTTGGCAATTTTCGGGAAATTCTCCGCAAAACCCCCTGTTGTAGCTAAGGATGTTTTATTTTTGTAGGCATCAATTGCTCGTTCTGTGGCTTTGGGATTATCAGTTATGACTAAAAAACGCCCATCTAGTAATGCCGCCGAGAAGTTCTCTCCTGCTTGTCCCTGGTTTTGTTTAATGGCGATTCCTTGATAAGTACGGTCAATCCATTTGCCTTGTTTAAAGGTTTTGAGTTGTGCCAAAATGGTTTTGGCGATTTCTGGGTTTTTCACTGGCAATACCATTACCATCGATTGCTGATCACTCGCAGCATCTTCATTGGTGGTAACTGGTTTAGGTACAGGTTTACTCGCTGTTGCTGGGGCTAGAATTGCGATCGCAACCTCATTGCCTACCCAAGGAGCAATATCCTTTTGGAAATTGTAACCATTATTAGTCAGAAAGCGATCGCGCAACTGCACTAAATTTTTATCTAGTTCGGCTTGAGTTTCTTTTGTCCCAAAGTCCCGCAATTTCTGCCACTGCTGAGGATCTGTTGTCAGGGAAACGGCAAATAGGGCATCACCAGGAATAATATTTGCACCGACTAGCAAATTGCTCCAAGATGGTTCTCTCTGAGCTAACAACCAGTATGCGGCACTCCCCGCCCCAATCAATAACCCAGCAGCCGAGAGCGTCAGCACCAGAGACGGTTTCTTATTTTTCTTCATCGGAACAGACACAAGATGCGGTGCCATTGAAACCTATACCTTATACTTGCAAACTTATTACTTGCCTGATTAGTGAAGTACACCGATAGGTTTACCTATTCTTTAGGGCTGTTAATTATATTAAATTTTTTCACCCTCGATATACCTTAATCCGCTATTGGATAAAATGAATTTGCTTGCCAAGCGTGCAGTTTATGTTATATTGCAAATCAATGCAACCTATCGATTAACAACAAATTACTCGTTAGCGTCCAAAGACTACCCCAAACACTGTTCAAATTGGTCAATGGCTTGAATTTCATCTAAAATCTGGACACATTGTTCTAATAAAGCAATATTTAGTTTAGGCAATAATTCACTTGACTGAATCTGTTCATAGCCGTAAGTATCTAAAAACTCCAATGGTGTTTCTTCTCGTAAATGGTAAAGTCTGAGTCGATTGAATTGCCAAATCCAAACTTCAGCAACTCCCAAACGCCGATAGATTTCTAATTTATCAATGCTCCCACTGGTGATGTTCACCTCTATAGCTAAGTCTGGA
>JBBSCU010000258.1:0-7694 GCA_038249935.1 Chroococcales cyanobacterium | reverse complement strand
AGGATATCAACCTCTACAAGCAAATGAGCAAGGACATTTGTGGAGTCATCAACTAGGTTTATATCTGGGAGTTTATCAGGGACTATTGCGGTTTTTTACACCTGTTGGGCAACTAGTGCCAACACCTGAAGAAACGGCAGAACAAGCAGAACAAAAGGCAGAACGTTTAGCAGTAAAACTGCGAGAGTTAAATATTGATCCAGATACAATTTAGACTGCTGCGATCGCCTACGGAATGCTATGCGATCGCTAGTGATAAAATAAATCCATAACTACTTGATGCGGTATCGATTCTATGACCATCGCCCAAGAATTAGAATCTCAAGAAGACATCTCGAAAGATGTGATATTTCCACTAGGTGCATATAATACCGTAAACGTAGGCGTAGCCCGTCGTAGACATCGCTTGTTTTTGCAAAGCGTTAATTTAATATAATTTTTCTTTCAATAATAATGTTAATCCCATCCTATAGAATATCATTATTCCTCGATTTCAAAATTAACTCCTTCATAAATATCACTGAAGGGAATTTGAAACTCTATTGACTGGAGCGATAAAACTGCATCCACTGATTCGGATTCATTTAATACCCATTGACCATCAGCATTTTTAGCGAACTGTTCAACAAGATACTCGTATTGGTCAATCATAATATATTCTTTTACTTCCGGGATGGAACGATAAAATCTAAATTTATTTGTTCTATCGTAGTTTTGTGTCGAATTCGACAACACTTCTACAATCATTAAAGGATTTGTCACTTTGGTAGTGCCATTCCCCTCATATATTGGTTGTCCCTGAATAACCATCACATCGGGATAGGTGTAGATGTGATAACGTGGTATCCACAATTTGACATCACCCATGTAGATTTTGTAATTTTTACCCCGCATCGTAAATTTAAAATTTGCATAAAAATTACCTGCGATTTCATTGTGATTAGTCGTACCACCAGCCATAGGAACTATCTCTCCACCTCGATATTCATTTTTGGATTCTGATGTCTCCTCTAGTTGTAAATATTCCTCTGGAGTGTAGTAGGTTTTTGGTGTTTGTGTTTGCATAAAAACTACATTCGTGAAATGTAAATTAATGAGGATAATGCTTGAGTAAAAATTCCTCAGCTTCTCTGTGATCTTTAATTACTCTATCCAAGGTAGCAGCAACTACATCATCTAAGATTTGCCGATACTGTGGTCCTGGTTTGTAACCAAGTTTCTTTAAATCATTGCCATTTAAAAGTGGCTGCACATTAGCCCAAACAGTTAAATATTTCCAAATTTGATGTCTAATCGCTCGTGGACTTTGCAAGGCAATTAAAATCAGCATTGGTAAATCATACTGTCGCAACAACTGCACCACTTGACTAGGACGTTGGAAAGTAGGTAAGAATTCCATCACCTGAGTAAAGCTTTGGGCTAAGTTCTTCAACCTAGCGATGCTATCTTCCTGTAATTGGAGATTTTGTGCTACTTTCGCCCGATATTGTGGTGCTAGATGGACGATTAACGCTTCTAAGCGCATTTGCCAGTGAATCAGGGTTTGTTCGGCATCAAATTGCCGCAAACAGCGTTCTAGCAAACGTAATTGCCGCAGAAGTTCTACATCTAGCTTCAGAGTAGGATGGATGCACTGCAATGCCCCTAAGTTATCGAGTAACTGTAAAGCCGATTTCCAGTAGGGCGCTTCTAGGATATGCTTTAATTCTGTTTTGAGTCGAGTTTGTAGGGCTGGAGTTCTGCTATTCTCTTGAGCAGTGCGATCGTAAACACCACTGTTGATGGCATAGCGGATAAACTCTTCAGTTTGCGGTTCAATCTGAAATCCGAAGCGCACAGCAAAGCGCACGCCACGATAAATCCGCGTGGGGTCTTCGATAAAGCTATTGGCGTGCAAAACTCGAATTTGCTTGGCTTGTAAATCGAGTAAACCGCCAAATAAATCGAGTAGGGGCGCTACACCAGCACGGGGGGAAGTGAGCCGCAAGGCGAGGGCATTGATGGTAAAATCTCGGCGATATAAATCTTGACGAATCGAACTTGCCTCAACTTCTGGATTCGCTGCTGGGTAAGGATAAAATTCCGTCCTAGCGGTGGCAATATCCACCCATAAAGAATCTAATTCTGGGTCTTTGTGCCATAACAAAGCAGCAGTTTGAAAAGCTCCGTGGATTTCTAAACGAGCCGCAGGGTAAAGTTGCTGGAGTGCCTTTGCTAGTTCCACACCAGCACCAACATCTGCTGATTTGTGAAAGCCATCAACTACAAGGTCAATATCTTTAATCATTAAGGTATCTGCTGCTTGGGCTAATAGCAAGTCCCGCACCGCACCCCCGACTAGATAAAGATGCCAACCTCGTTTTTCTGCCTCTGCTGATGTTTTGGTGAGCAATTGCCATAGTTGGGGAGCAAGTTTATTTTGCAACTCAAAGCTGAGTCCTAAGTGCTGATTTCTGAATGATGATTGAGACTCAGGACTCAGCACTCGGAACGGGCTAAACACCCCGCTACCGCTAACAGCACTGTTTTGATGTAATTCTCTCAATACATCAGTACGGCTGACAATACCAACTAACTGCCCATTCTCCAATACGGGTAAGCGCCCGATATCATAAGTTACCATCAGCGCCTCAATTTGTGGCAGTGTTGTATCTGGTGTAATTGTTTTAAGATTCGTAGTCATGTAGCCTTTGACTGGCGCATGACTAAATCCGTGGCGCAAAGCGATATCAATATCCCGCCGCGAAATAATACCTACCATCTGCCCTTGGGCATCGACTACAGATAAACCAGAGTGTCCATAGCGCAATAAAATACGCTGTGCTTCGGCAATTGTGGTTTCAGGCAGAATAGTACGGACAGGAGAGGACATCAAATCCCTAGCAGTGGGGGGATGGGGAATTTGCGCTTTTACCCCGTCAAGGAGTTGTTTTAATATTGCCTGGGAATCTACTCTGTGTAGATTCAGGGATGCGGCTTGCGAATGACCGCCACCACCTAGTAGTTGAAACAATAAGTTAAGATTTGTCTTGGGAATTTGCGATCGCCCAATTATAGTTAAGCCTGAATCCCCTTTACCCAAATGATACTCATTAGCCAACAGTATGGCATCAATTTCAGTTAATTCGACGAGTTGAGAGGCTAAACTTGATAACCCTGGTACAAAGCACTCGGTTTTTAGTGTTACCCAAGCAACCGTATATCCATGTAGACGAAAATATTCTAAATTTTCCAGCGCCTCAGTTAATAACTGCTGTAATTGCAAAGACAAGCCAGGGTCACGGTAGGTAGAAATTACTGATAAACTAGCACCTTGTTCCATCAACCAAGCCAAAGCCAAGGCATCCCGTGGTGTAGACTGTTCAAAGGTCAAAGAGCCAGTATCAACGTGGATACCCAAAGCCATCACAGTTGCTTCAGCAGGAGTCAGGGAAATTTCCTGTTGTTGCAATTGTTCGACGATTAAAGTTGTAGTGGCTCCTACTGAAGAAATATGCGATCGCGTGGCAGGAATATCTGATTCTTGCCCTAAGTGATGGTCATAAACTATAATCTCTTTCAGATTGGGTAAATCTAACCACTCAGCAGCTTTACCCAAGCGATCGCGCTGTTGCGTATCCACCACAGTCAAAGAACGAATCTTTTCAGAATTGACCGAACGGCGTTCAATCAACGAATACTCATCCCGATGCAATGCTAAAAAATCCCGTACAGGCGGATGAGAGCCGCCAGTTAGCACAATTTTGCTTCCCGGTAATAGGCGCGTTAGCCCTACCGCCGCTCCTAGTGCGTCAAAATCAGCTGTTGTGTGGCAAAGAATTAAATCCATAACTTAAGAGTTAAGAGTCAAGAGTCAAAATCTACATCCTGGACTTTGGACTATTAACTTTGTACTTTTGACTAAAATGTAGCAATTTCTGGTAGCTTAAAAATAAGGAAAAACTGTCAGTGTCGCCCTTTAAGATATTCTATCTTTAGTATTTCACTAGCTTAGGAGAAGCAAAAATGACCATAATATTCCAATTCGCTCTGATAGGACTAGTCCTATTATCTTTTGTCCTGGTTGTGGGCGTTCCCGTCGCTTACGCCACTCCCCAAAATTGGGTTGAGTCTAAAAAGCTGCTCTGGCTTGGTTCTGGTGTCTGGATTGGTTTGGTATTTTTAGTTGGTTTGTTAAACTTTTTTGTTGTATAGGCGACGGCTTCGCTCTGGCGCAAGCACATAATATAAGAACTAGAGGAGCAGAAGAGCCAAGGTCAAGAGAAAAAGGAGAGATTTTTTCTGTTTCCTTTTTCCTGACCGGGCTTTCCTGCTCCTCTACATTTAAATTAAGAAATGTATATTGGCCAGAAGTATAGTTGATTAAGAGGCAGTCATGGCAGTTTTTGAAGGAACTTTTACTCAAACGGAACCTTTGCGTTTTGCAGTGGTGATTGGACGATTCAATGACCTTGTTACCGGAAAGCTGCTAGAGGGATG
The DNA here is from genome assembly GCA_038249935.1 of Chroococcales cyanobacterium. GTDB lineage: Bacteria > Cyanobacteriota > Cyanobacteriia > Cyanobacteriales > Nostocaceae > Nostoc. The sequence goes on along the minus strand of JBBSCU010000258.1, from coordinate 3,215 downwards.
TCAAGATTGCTTGAAACGCCACGGTGTAGACCCCGACCCTCACGGTAATCAAGTAGACTATGTTTGGGTACCGGGAAGTTTTGAAGTGCCTTTAGTAGCTCGCCAGTTAGCACTTTCCCATCGTTATGATGCTGTAATTTGTCTAGGTGCAGTCATTCGAGGGCAAACACCCCATTTTGATTACGTGTCCTCAGAAGTCTCTAAAGGTATTGCAGCCGCTAGCTTTCAAACTGGGGTGCCAGTAGTTTTTGGCATTTTGACAGTAGACACTATGCAACAAGCCTTAGAACGCGCCGGCATCAAAGGTAATCATGGCTGGGATTATGCCATGAATGCCCTAGAAATGGCAAGCCTCATGCGGCAACTGCGTTCTAACCTAGCAGAGCCATATTCTCGTAATAGTCAGTCTTTGCCAGCCTCGTTTCAAAGTGCCAGTGTCGGCAATTTAACTGCGGAGTCGGAAGAACTAGGCTAGTACGTCATTTGTCATTTGTCCTTTGTCATTAGTGAATAACAAAGGACAAATGACTAAATTAAGGGTTGACAATTAGGGTAAAATCTGGGATATTGGTATTTAGATAATAAATGCGGGCATGGCTCAGTGGTAGAGCGTCACCTTGCCAAGGTGAATGTCGCGCGTTCGAATCGCGTTGCCCGCTTCCAACTAAAACCTCTTAGAGTTAAAAATTCTAAGAGGTTTAGTATTTTTAAGGAACGGCTAACCTGCGTATTTAAAAGTCTTTAAACCAAGTTTTGCACTTTATTTAATGCACATTCCTCAGAAATATAAAACCCAGCTTTAGACTAGTCTAGATGTACATTAGCTTGGCTACAATCTTTATAGGTGTAATCAATTCGTTTTATATAAAGTGTATTACACTGCACTAAAAGGGGCAGGTTAAATAGTAGTATTGTCAGGTGCAAAGCGTATTCTAGCAGTGAAGCTACGGCAATTACGATATTTAGAGTCGGCTGCATCAACTGTTTGCAATCATGACGATGTTTCCCTGGACTGGCTATGTATATAAACAGAAAAGCCCTCAAGGCATTTACCAAGGGATCATATTCCCGCAGTTTGTCAAAAACACGCTCAAGTTATTAGAACGCTTGTGCAATCTCAAAAACCCGAAAAAATAGATTTCAATGCCGAATACCCCTGTCCCTGTCGTCGTCGGGGGCAGTTAATTCCGATTACGCTGACAGAAGCATTTGGTTGCGATCGCTGTCAGCAAATCTTTGTAGTGGAAGATAATGGTCATGTCCTAGAACAGCTTTCTACGACCTATCCGTACAAGCGAGCTTGGCGTTGGATGGGAAATAGTTGGCACGTTGTCCATCCCAAGTTGGGAGAAAGCTATCTACCTATAGCGCTTGGCATTATTTTCGTGCTAGTGATTATATGGTTGCCATTAGCACTACGATTGGCAAATAGTTCCAGCATTATTGCTTGGGCAATGGTGGCGGTGCTGTTGGCTATCTTGCCAGCACTAATGGTCTGGCTTATCTACAGACGTTAACTCAATGACTGTTGAAGTTTTAGATGATCACCCCGAACCGATTACTAGTGCCCAACGAGCCTATCAAGCTTCTCTCAAGTTGGGGCTGACAAAGGGAGCAGACAGGAGTCGTGCAGTATTGGCAATGGCACAGGCGCTTGAGCGCTCATTTGACGACATTCTAGAAGCTAACACCTTGGATTTAGAAGCTAGTCGAGAAATGGCAGTGCCAGAGTTGATATTGGACTGGCTCAAGCTGACTCCCACAAGGCTAGAGATTACAGTTGACATTCTACAACGGTTGGGGGAATTATCAGATCCGTTGCGGCGCGTCAGGAACGCTGATTATCAACTGGAAGATTCCCAGAGTTACACCCAGTTAATGCCCTTGGGAGTGATTGGATTTATTTATGAAGCGTTCCCGGATTTAGGGGCGATCGCAGCAGGTCTTTGTATCAAAACTGGCAATAGTATAATTCTCAAAGGCAGTACTGAAGCTAGCCATTCCAATGCGGCGATCGCTGAGGTACTGCAAAGTGCCATTGTAGAAGTTGGTCTACCACCAGGCTGTGTAGAACTGATCACAGCAGAACATGGGGCTTCGATTCGGGATTTAGTCACCCAAGATAAGTACGTGAATCTAGTGATTCCCTACGGACGTTCTAGCTTGGTACAGCAGGTAGTACGACAATCAACTTGCCCAGTTTTAAAATCAGCTATGGGTAACTGTTACCTCTACTGGTCACTAAATGCCAGCTTAGAGATGGTGCGCTGGATGATTCTTGATAGCCATCAGAGCGAACCAGATCCAGTCAATGCCATTGAAAAGGTACTGATTCATCGTCAAGCTTTACCATCCTCCTTGGCAGTTCTGTGGAACAGCTTGATAGAAAAAGGCTTTGAAATTAAAGGAGATGCAGAATTAGTAAAAGCTTTTCCCCAGTTGAAACTGGTGAAGGAAGGCGAATGGGGAAACCCTTATTTAACTAGGACAGTAGCTTTTAAACTGGTGGATAGCTTAGAGGCTGCGATCGCCTGGATTAATCAATACAGCAGTGGTCATGCTGACTCCATTGTGACTGAATCTTACCAGGAAAGTCGGCAGTTTGCCTTAGGAATTAACAGTGCCTCTATCTACATGAACACTTCCCCGCGTTTTTCCCGCAACCCCTCGCGGGGAGATTCAGTATTTCTCGGTATGTCTAACCAAAAAGGTCATCGCCGAGGATTTATCAGTCTAGAAACCTTGACCACCGTCAAGCACATTGTGCAGGGAAATGGCAGGTTTTAAATAATTCGTAATTCATTTTAGATTCCCCATTCGTGTAGCGTCTTTTTTAGAAGAAAAAGGGGCTAACATCCCCGATTTTTTGACTTTTGCAAGAGACTTCATAAACAGAGTTCACAACGAGCTAATGAAAATATCTTTTCTTGGATATCTTTGCAATACTTAACTATCTTCTAATTAAAAAAAATTAATATAGATTAAAAATGATAACTAACATCATAAATTCTTAAATTTATCAGGCTAAATTAAGAGTATGCTTAATCATTGAAGTCTAGTTGAGAATTTATTTAGCTAGCAGTCTGTCGGGGAACTCAATATGGCGGTTAAAAACCGCGCCTAAAAAGACAAAACCTGCCGTTCCAGGTTCGTCAACCATTAATTGCGGTTAACCTATAGCCGCAAATTTCATTCACCAGGGCGATTTTTTCGGT
>JBBSCU010000257.1:0-7735 GCA_038249935.1 Chroococcales cyanobacterium | reverse complement strand
GAGTCGATGCAACTAAGGTGCGAGTCGATGCAACTAAGATGCGAGTCAATGCAACTAAGATGCGAGTCGATGCAACAAAGGTGCGAGTCGATGCAACAAAGGTGCGAGTCGATGCAACAAAGGTGCGAGTCGATGCAACAAAGGTGCGAGTCGATGCAACAAAGGTGCGAGTCGATGCAACAAAGGTAAAGTCAAAAAAACTTGTGTGTACACCGTAGCTTGCAAAGGAGAGGGAACAAAATTTCTTATTTCCCCTCTTTGCAAGGCGGGATTAAGGGAGGTAATAAGACTTGTCTATACACAGTACCTTACCAAGAGGGGACTAAGGAGGGTAATAACAATTTCAAATTTTCACGAATGATTTAGGATTGCTATAGTGTTATCGCCGAGAGTACGGCACCTAAAATCTGAAATGGTGCGTTAGCCTTAGGCGTAACGCAACGCCGGTTGCTACAACGGAGGGAACTTCTGCAACGCACCCGCTCCCCTACGTGTATTTCAAAAATTAAATATGAGTCCTATAGTTGTTGCTGTTGCTCAATTGTTACTTCTTCTGATGTTGAGTATCTATTACCATTTTCGTCATACCAATACAAGCATTCTCGCGTGATTCTTTGGTAAGTTCCCCGTTCACGTCCAATACCTAAACCAATTTCCGGCATCCATAGCTTCACAGCCTGTATCAAGCTTAATCAGTGAAAACCTTGGTGTCTTATATAAAAATTATGAAGGACTTTACAGAATAGCATTAGGACTTGCATTAACAATCAAAACTTACACTATTTACTAAGTATCTAGACTCTGAGTGCAGGACTCAAAAAAAATTCATTTCTTTAGTTTATCTAAAGTCGCATCTAAGTTATCAAATTACCTTTCTAATATAGAAGCAGCAACTATAAGTTGCCATACCCGACTAAAACCCAACTAACAGCTAGTGGCTGCGGAGAACATAAAAATGGCTAAAGCGCCAGAATCTTTAGACTTATCTATAAACGAAGCTACAGACAAAGCCCTAGATCGTGATTGTACAACCTTATCCCGTCACGTATTACAGCAACTTCAGAGTTTTTCAGCAGATGCACAGGATTTAAGTGCGCTGATGAATCGCATCGCCCTTGCCGGCAAATTAGTTGCTCGCCGCATGAGTCGCGCCGGTTTAATGGAAGGCGTTCTCGGATTTACTGGGGAAGTTAATGTGCAAGGAGAATCCGTCAAAAAGATGGATGTCTATGCCAATGATGTGTTTATCTCAGTATTTAAGCAAAGCGGCTTAGTCTGTCGCCTAGCTTCAGAGGAAATGGAAAACCCCTACTATATCCCTGAAAATTGCCCCATTGGGCGCTATACCCTACTGTATGACCCAATTGATGGCTCATCCAACACCGATAACAATCTGAGCTTAGGTTCCATTTTCGCCATTCGCCAACAAGAAGGAACTGACAGCGATGGTAAGGCAACTGACCTCCTCACCAACGGACGTAAGCAACTCGCTGCCGGCTACATCCTGTATGGGCCTTGCACGATGCTAGTTTATAGTATTGGTAAGGGCGTTCATTCTTTTGTCCTTGATCCCAGCTTAGGAGAGTTTATTCTCACCGAAGAAAATATCCAAATTCCTAAACACGGTTCTGTTTACAGCGTAAACGAAGGTAACTTCTGGCAGTGGGAAGAATCAATTCGAGAATACATCCGCTACGTTCATCGTACAGAAGGCTATAGCGCTCGTTATAGCGGCGCAATGGTGAGCGACATCCATAGAATTTTAGTTCAAGGCGGCGTGTTTCTCTACCCAGGCACAATTCAAAACCCAGAAGGTAAATTGCGCTTGCTTTATGAAACCGCTCCCCTAGCCTTTTTGATTGAGCAAGCAGGTGGTCGTGCCACTACAGGACTGATGGATATTTTAGACGTGGTGCCAAAAAAACTGCATCAGCGCACACCTTTAATTATTGGTAGCAAAGAGGATGTAGCAAAGGTGGAGTCTTTTATTCAAAATGGTCATTAAGGGAGCAGGAGGCAGAAGGAATATTGCTTGTTTCATCGGCTTTTTAACCTTTTTAACTAGATCACTCTTTCTGTCATGCTGCATTGGACAATGCTGACAAAGTTATCAAGGATGCGTCTAGCCTATGGGATTAATTAAAAGTTAATCATGGTGATTTAGGATTGAGAATACAGAATAGCAATTCTTGAAGATGTATTAAAGATTCTTTCAGCTAGCCGATGCAATAAGTGATTGGCAACGCCACAATTCAAAAGTCACCATCAAATGTTGATGGCTTTTGCCAACTCCACTAGGAAACATCATTAACAGGAGTGAAACAAGCTAGAGCGATGACAACCAATCATCTCCAAAAAATTAACCAATACGGTCAAAGTATCTGGATGGATAATTTGAGCCGTGACATTATTCAACTAGGTAAACTCAAAGACCTGGTTAAAAATCAAGGGAACTCTGGGATTACTTCTAAGCCAGTTATCTTTGAAAAAGCGATCGCTGGCGACAAGACGCAAGGCATCAACGCTGGTAACATCATTTATCATGCCGATATCGAAGCCGGAGTTCGTGCTAGCTTACCGACATCCAAAATTTACGAATCCCTAGTTTTTGCAGACATCGGCAATGCCTGTGATAGTTTACGTCCTAAACCCCACCTACAGCGACGTGTTGAAGGTATTGATAAGTTTATCCAGCCCTTCCAGTCCTTGATGAACTCTTTAGAAGAAAAGATCAAGGTATTGTCGCCAGTGTAGGGGCTAGGGACTGAAGAAGGGAATAGGGTACAAGTTACAGAGTACAAATTATTCCCTGTCACCTGTCACCTCTCCCCTAACCCCAAAATCCAAAATCGTTCGACTGAGCGTATCCCTACGGGGAAGCAAGCTACGCGTAGCATCTCGGAGAAAAGCCGAAGTCCAAAATCTAAAATCCAAAATTACTATGGTTAGTCTGCTAGAAAATCCCCTGCGCGTTGGTCTGCAACAACAAGGGATGCCCGAACCCCAAATTATAGTCATCTTTGGCGCTTCTGGTGATCTCACCTGGCGCAAACTAGTACCAGCACTTTACAAATTACGTCGAGAACGACGCATTCCCCCAGAGACTACCATTGTCGGCGTAGCACGGCGAGAGTGGAGCCACGAATACTTCCGCGAACAAATGCAAAAGGGCATGGAAGAGGCTCATGCTAATGTTGATTTAGGAGAACTCTGGCAAGACTTCTCCCAAGGTCTGTTCTATTGTCCTGGAGACATAGACAACCCCGAAGGTTATCAAAAACTGAAAAGTTTATTGAGTGAATTAGACGAAAAACGGGGCACGCGAGGGAATCGGATGTTTTACCTCTCAGTTGCCCCGTCATTCTTTCCTGAAGCAATTAAGCAGCTAGGAAGCGCGGGAATGCTAGAAGATCCCTACAAACATCGTCTAGTAGTTGAGAAACCCTTTGGTCGAGACTTGGCTTCTGCCCAAAGTCTTAACCAAGTGGTCCAGAAATATTGCAAAGAAAACCAAGTTTATCGCATTGACCACTACTTAGGTAAAGAAACAGTCCAGAATTTGCTGGTGTTTCGCTTTGCCAATGCGATTTTTGAACCCTTGTGGAATCGTCAATTTGTTGACCATGTGCAAATTACTGTGGCAGAAACCGTAGGCGTGGAAGACCGGGCTGGTTACTATGAAAGCGCCGGCGCATTGCGGGATATGTTGCAAAACCACCTGATGCAACTTTACTGCCTAACAGCGATGGAAGCACCCAACGCAGTAGATGCCGACAGCATCCGCACCGAAAAAGTGAAGATACTCCAAGCTACCCGTTTAGCTGATGTGCATAATCTGTCGCGTTCAGCAGTGCGCGGTCAATATAGTGCTGGCTGGATGAAGGGACAACCAGCGCCAGGGTATCTGGAAGAACCAGGTGTTGACCCAAACTCGACAACACCCACCTATGTAGCTATGAAGTTTTTAGTTGACAACTGGCGCTGGCAAGGTGTTCCCTTCTACCTGCGGACTGGTAAGCGGATGCCGAAAAAAGTCAGTGAGATTTCTATCCACTTCCGCGACGTTCCTTCTCGGATGTTTCAATCCGCCGCGCAACAGAGAAATGCCAACATTTTGGCAATGCGGATTCAGCCGAATGAAGGAATTTCCCTACGGTTTGATGTGAAAATGCCAGGGGCAGAATTCCGCACCCGTTCTGTTGACATGGACTTTAGTTATGGTTCCTTTGGCATCCAAGCAACTTCCGATGCTTACGATCGCCTATTCCTTGATTGTATGATGGGTGATCAAACATTGTTCACACGGGCGGACGAAGTAGAAGCTGCTTGGCAAGTAGTAAATCCAGCCCTTTCTGTTTGGGATGCACCCGCAGATCCTACCACCATTCCCCGGTACGAAGCTGGTACCTGGGAACCAGCAGAAGCAGAATTCTTAATTAACCAGGATGGCCGTCGTTGGCGCAGATTGTAGAAAGTTAGGAGTGATGAGTTATGAGTTAATAATTCCTAACTCCTAACTCCTAACTTTTAACTTATTCAAAAAACAAAGCTGATAACTCAAAACTATTACTATGGCTCCCCAAGCTCCTACCATTTTTTCACTTCAAGCACCTAAGGATATTTCGCTCAACGAAATAGATACCGAACTTAATCAAATTTGGCAAAGTTACGGCATTACGGGTGAAGACGGTGGTCTTCCGGTTGCCACTCGCGCCACGACATTTACTTTAGTGGTTTACGAACCCGAAGAAACCCAGTATCTTTTAGCCACTTTGGGATTTTACAACGGGCCAATTGACGGTATTTTAGGGCCTCAGATGGAAACTGCGCTGCGGCAAGTGCAGAAAAAATATGCCCTGCCAGAAACCGGAACAGCAACACCTGAAACCTTGGCGACACTGCGAGAAGAATTTACCAAACGTCAGGGAAACGGGGCTACAGGAGACAGTGGTTCTGGTGGTACTCATAGCTTAAATGCTGCAAGCCCCAGGATTGCTGATGAAATTGCCCTCCGCAATCCCTGCCGCATTATTGCGCTGTTTCCAATTGCTGGTGAAGATGAAGGAGTCAAGGCTCAAGTTTCTGCCTACTGCCCCATTCAAAAGCAATCGTCAAGTACACTCATCTGCTGCGAATATATAACTCTTAGCGGAACTGCTGCTGCCTTGGAACGCATCGGGGGAATGATTCCAGCATTGTTGATTGGTGGCTTGCCGAAGTTTCTTTGGTGGAAAGCAACACCAGATCCTAACAACGGTCTATTCAAGCGACTGGCAGCAGTCTGCAATAATGTCATTGTAGATTCTTGCGACTTTAATGAGCCAGAAAGTGATTTACTCAACCTCCAAGAGTTGGTAGAAACTGGCGTGCCTCTGGCTGACTTAAATTGGCGTCGCCTGGCATCATGGCAGGAGTTGACAGCCGAAGCTTACGATTCACCACACCGTCGCGCTGCCTTAAAAGAAATTGACCGAGTAACGATTGATTACGAAAAAGGCAACCCGGCTCAAGCTTTACTGTTTTTGGGGTGGCTGGCAAGTCGGTTGGAATGGGAGCCAGTTTCCTATCAAAAGGAAAGCGGAGATTACGAAATTACTCGTATTCGCTTTGTTGCCCAAGACCAACGGGAAGTGGAAGCCGAATTAGCGGGTGTCCCGGTTGCTGATGTGGGTGAGATTATCGGCGATTTGATTGCCCTGCGTCTGAGTTCGACAAATCTACAGGCAGACTGTGGTACAGTCATCTGCTCGGAAACTGGTGGTTGTATGCGGATGGAAACACACGGTGGTGCTCAATCCGCAGGTTTGTTTCAACAGGTGACTTCACTTTCTGAGCAAAAGGCGGAAGCGTTGCTGAGTCAACAGGTGCAACGCTGGGGTCGTGAGTCATTATTTGAAGAAAGCCTGGGAGTGACAGCGAAGATTTTCCAATTGGAAACAAATAGTTAGGAATGTGGATTAAATAAAGTGCAAAAGTAGGGTGTGTTAGCGGAGCGTAACGCACCATTCCAAGTTAAATAAGAATTGCACGTTATTAAATTTGCGTTCCTTAGCTTCGTCTGGAAAGAATAAAAGTTAGCTTCGGATGGTGCGTTAGCCAGAGGCATAACGCACCCTACGTAAATGATCTGAAAATATTGTAGAGTGTAGAATTGCCCTACGCAACTCATTCTATGACTACCGCACCCTTAAGCTGGCAAGAACTACAAACCCTCACGGACTATCAAATAGATACCGTTAATGGTCTCACCAACGCTAAAGCCAGGTTGCGCTTGTTTGGTCAGCCCGAATCTGATATGCGGGTAACGCTCTACCGCGATAACCACGCCTGGTGTCCTTACTGTCAAAAAATTTGGTTATGGCTAGAGGAAAAACAGATCCCCTACCGCATCGAAAAAGTGACAATGTTCTGCTACGGGGAGAAAGAAAGTTGGTACAAGCGTAAGGTACCATCAGGAATGCTCCCCGCACTTGAGTTAGATGGACGGATTATTACGGAAAGCGATGATATTTTGATCGCTTTGGAAAAGGTTTTTGGTCCATTGAGCCAAGGGATGGATGACCGCACGGTGCTACCTCTACGTCAATTAGAACGACTTTTATTTAGAGCCTGGTGCGGTTGGCTGTGTTCTAGAGCAGGTTCTTCTCAACAAGAACAACGCAACCGAGAACAATTTATAGAAGTGGTGGCTATGGTAGAGTCGGCTCTGGGTCGCACCCCAAGCCCTTACTTTCTAGATAGCTTCGGCATCGTCGATGTGATTTTTACACCCTATGTCGAACGGATGAATGCGAGCCTTTACTACTACAAGGGCTACTCTCTGCGGGAGGAAAACCCTCGCTTGAGGGCATGGTTTGCGGCAATGGAAAGCCGACCTACCTACTGCGGTACTCAGAGCGACTTTCACACCCACGTACATGATTTACCGCCGCAGATGGGGGGCTGTTGGGAAAACGGCGAAACCCAGATGCTTCTCAACAAAGCGCGGGTGGATAATGGTCCCTGGTTCGGGCTACCAGATGTTACTTATCCAGAACCCGAAAACTCCCGCGCGGAAGCTCTTCAACGAACTATCGAACACCGCATCAATATTATCCGAGTCAACCCTTTAGATGATAAATTGTTTGATCAAGCTCTACGTTGTGCTTTAACACAGATGATGACCAGTGAAGACTGTGTGCCTCCATCGGGATCTGATGTTGCTCTCCGATATCTGCGCGATCGCATTAATGTACCACGAGATATGTCTATCTACGCAGCCAAGCGATTGAGGGAATCCCTTGAGAAAACCGCAGCCCTTGCGGGTGATGGGCAGCCAGCCCCTATTCCCACTAAGGATCGACGAGATCAAGACCCGTCTAACTTTATCAGAAAGTAGGATATAGATCAATACGGGTTCAGTTAAGCCTGAAATCTTTGGTAGAGACGCGAAATTTCGCGTCTCTACAGGTTTAAAATCACTACCAAAAAACCTTAACTGAACTGTATTGGGATATAGATACTGGATTGCACAATTCAGAACTCGGAACTTCGACCTTTGAACTCGGAACTTTGACCTTTGAACTGGGAACTTTGACCTTTGAACTGGGAACTTCGATCTCTGAACTCGGAACTCCGACCTTTGAACTGGGAACTTCGACCTTTGAACTGGGAACTTCGACCTTTCAACTGGGAACTTCGACCTTTGAACTCGGAACTCCGACCTTTGAACTCGGAACTCCGACCTTTGAACTCG
>JBBSCU010000256.1:0-7814 GCA_038249935.1 Chroococcales cyanobacterium | reverse complement strand
TTCCCAAAAGCGTAGGCGTAGCACGTCGTAGACATCGCCTTGCAGAAAACCTCAAAATAAGCGATCGCGTGTTGGGGAAGAGTAAGCGATCGCCTTTCAGCAAACCTCAAAAACATAGAGATTGCCTGTTGTGGAAGAGTGAGTGCGATCAGTATAATTTTGGGGAACACTAACTAAGAAAGCCCAATGAGTTAAATACAGCTTTTATGTCTAATGCGTTAGCAGTGGAAACTTTAATTCTACTTCCTGTTATAGAACGGAAAGCTTTAATTCTACATCATGCTTCATTAATTGATGTAATTCATATCGCCGATGAAGATTTGCATACAGCATACAAGTATGGAAAAGTTATTTCCTCAATAGCATCTGGTTATTTTCAATATCAAATTGCACAAGACAGACAGAATGGCACTATTTTAGAATTAGATAGACAATCTCAGTTAATTGGCAATCAAACCGATAAATTTGCAGATAATTTTATTGGCTGGCTCAAAGCAGACTTTGAAAAGAAAAGTGCAATACTTGAGCATCATCCCAACCCGCGAAATCTTTTTGAATTATGTGGAGCAAAATTGTTAGTAACTAGCAACTCAGTGACAAGGAGCCTTAGCACAACAATGGGAAGTCTCTGGGAAAAAATATCTAATATTAATCCTTATATTATTAATCCAGAACTGGAATTTGGAATTAAAATTACTGGTATTGATATTATCGCTTTTTCAGAAGAAACAGTTAAATTTGCACAGCTAAAAACTCTAAAAGGTACATTAACTGGTTCTCAAGCGCCTAGAGCAAAAAAGGAATTAAGTATTCATCAAAACCCTTTATTTATAGCAGCTTTTAATTTAGGTGATTGGACATTTAATGATCCTAAAATTCCTCGCGTTGCTGGTAAAGCATTTTGGGAGCAAATTCACATGGATTATAACCTTGTTGAGAACCATGTAAGAAATATGTTACAGAAAATTGATCAGGCTTTTGCTGAGTTGGCTACAAAGTAAATTCTATAAAGAAAATAGCGAAAGTTGTTCAGCCATCTCTTTACCTTTTGATTTATTTCCTTGTATCAAGTTGAAAAGATAACTACCAATTTCCTTTGCAAGTAGTACTGGTACTGCATTACCAATTTGTTTATATTTAGAAGTTACCGAACCATAAAAAACCCAATCATCAGGGAAAGTTTGAATTTTCGCAGACTCGCGCACACTTAAAGAACGCAATTCTACAGGATGACACATATCTGTAGCTTTTTGGTGTGGACTTGTTGTGATTGTTGGTGAAGGTTTATCCCAAGATAATCTTCTATAAAAACCGACTTTTCCACCTCCTGAATTATAAGCACCTCCCATAGCCTCTTTTTTTAATTCTTCTGGTAAATTTCTCCAATTTTGTCCCGCTTGCAACAATCTTAAAAATTTCAGACGACTTTCAGAATAAGTTATAAACTCTGGTTCTGGATCAATTAAACCTGTTAAAGCGTCTTTTAAAGTCAGCCATTTAGGTAAATTTTTCCCATTCTTGCTATATTTAGCCAGAGGAAATGTAGCTGCTTTCTCATCTCTAGAACCAATAAAAACTACACGCTGTCTGTTTTGTGGAACACCGTAATCTGCTGCTTCTAAAAGATTATAAACCACGTTATAGCCTAGCTCCTTCATTTCTGCCAATACCACCCTTAATGCAGCACCGGCTATTTCATCAGATTCTAAAGGTGGGTAATCTTTCCCTCGTTGGTTAATTGGCCTGTGACGAAGAGGAGCAGAAAGCAAACCTCTGACATTTTCCATCAAGAAAAAACGGGGTTGGACTTCTCTAACAATGCGGATAAAGTCCATGAATAAACTACCACGAGGGTCTATAACTGAACCTCTTTTTCCTGCGGTACTAAATGGCTGACAAGGTGGACCACCTGTTACTAAGTCTACTTCACCAGGGCGTAAGGCTCTACCTAAATCTAAAACTCTTCCCCCTTCTTCAAGTAATTCTTGAGAACTAACTTTTTCTATTTCTCTAGGAACAGCACTTTCTTTTAGTAATGGTCTATTAACAAAAATTGTGCGATTGGCATCATGGTCTTTTTCTACTACGCTTACTGTATTAAATCCTGCTTGCTCTATACCCAAATCTAGACCAAAAGCACCTGTAAATAATGAAATAGAAATAGCTTTACCATCTATCATGATGATTGCTCCTAAGCAATTACTAAAATTTATAATCATATAATGAGAAGCATGAAACACTTGCTCATATATTATCAATTAGATCAAGTGTACCACTCTCTTGAAGTTAAATATAGATATAGCGATCGCCTTGCAGAAAACCTCAAAAACACAGCGTAGACGCATAGGGGCTTTTATCTGTCCACTGCATTGCAGTATTAGGTTCGCGTCTGCCACGATTTTGGATCTCTACGACCATGAAAAATTGCTGTGATAATCACTCGACTCGAAACAATTCGATAGTACACAGCATAGGGAAATCGTCGTATTAATGTTCGTCGAATATCACGGTAGGCAACTGCATAGGATTCTGGCATCTGGCAAATCAGATTCACCGTCTCGTCTACACAGTCCAAAAACTCGTTGCCCAGACCAGGTTTTTAGCTCTCATACCAACTGTGCGCTTCATTGAGTTCTTCTTGAACTTCTGAGCGAAATACCAGAACATAATTCATTGCTGTCCCTTAATTGATGCTTTGATTTCCTCCCAAGTCAGCACATTGTCTGGATTTGAATCGTAATCAGCTATTCGACGATCAAGCTCTTGCTTCTGTGCATCGGTTAAATCAGGGTAAACTTGCTCGGCTGCGATGCTATCCCAAATTGCCTGTACAATACGGATTCTATCTTCAACACTCAGAGTTGCAATTTCGTTCAAGGTAGCTGTGATATCCATGCTGATTAATTTGGAGGAAAAATTAAGCGACTGATACACCTCAAATATATCAGTACAACTTTTTAAACTTTCATGTCGTGATTTTGTATTTGAAGCTAAGATTCACAAAGCAATCACCTGTTATGGAAGAGTGAGTACGATCGCACTTCGCACATTCTGTAAAGCGATGCCTGACAGAAAACCTCAGAAACACAGCGATACCTACGGTAAGCTACGCTAACGTACTCCGCACACTTCCAAAGCGATCGCTGATTATATCATGGCATTCTAGGCGATCGCTTGAGAGAAAACCTCAAAAACAAAGCGTAGACCCATAGCGGCTTGTCGTGAGACATCGCCTATTGTGGAAGAGTGCGTGCTGTGTGCATATTTGACTTAAAACAAAAAAAGTATGATAACGAGTATCAAACGTTATTTGTTAGAATGTCATTTGTTACTAATCAGAGAGAAGTTATCTTGTGGATTCTACATTTAACTGGAAACCAGAACAGACTTTACTTGAAAAAGTAATAAATCTGGCTAGTCAACGAGGAGAATCTCCTGAATCAATTGTTAGTGAAGCTGTTAGACTGTATCTCGAAACCCAATTGTTAGAACCAGTTGATACCTATGGATCTGACCTATTAATTGGCTTATTTGCAGAACCACCTGATTTTGCTACAAATTCTGAAGATATTCTCCAGCAGGAAATTACTGAAAAATCTGGTTGGACGTGGAAATAAATTCAGTGATGGCTGATACGGGTTTTGTTGTAGCATTGTTGAACCGTTCAGATGCAATGCACAGTATTGTCACAACAGTATATATACAACAAAAACAAATTCTGTTGCCACAAACAGTATTGGCAGAATTAGCTTATTTGGTCGGACGTAATGCAAGTGTAGCGACAGTAGTAGCTTTTTTACAAGGGCTATCTGCAAGTCGATTTAGATTGGTAGCTTTGACAGACCAAGATGTAATTCGTGTGGCAGAAATATTGGATGAGTATGCAGATAGTCGGATTGATTTTGTAGATGCAAGTGTTATGGCTATAGCTGAACGCTATGGTATTAAAAAAATATTTACCTTAGATCAACGAGATTTTAGATTATTTCGACCTAAGCACTGCAATAGCTTTGAGATTTTGCCATGAAGAAAATTATAGTTAACAAAAGAGCGTAGGCGAAGCCCGTCGTAGACATCGCTTTGCAGAAAACCTCAAAAATAAAGCGATCGCTTTATATTAGGTATTTAATTCTCAATCAAGCTTGCTAGTTCAGAGTTACCACGCCGAATAGTCCGTCGTAGACATCGCACTTCGTATTTTCATCAATTCACCAGATGTTTTCAAGGTTAAGCACAAATCCAGACAGTATATCTTCTCCTGATAAACTAGCAGCAGATTGCAGCAGTTCAACATCCCTACCAGAGCGATAAATTTCTACTTGCCTAGTCTCTAAATCAATTAACCAACCTAATTTAGCACCGTTGTCTCGGTACTCTTGCATTTTATTTTGTAGCCTTGTTAAACAATCACTATCAGAACGCAATTCTACTACAAAATCAGGACATACAGGCGGAAATCCCTCTTTTTTCTCCTGTGTGAGAGAATCCCATCTGTCCCGTTTTAACCAAGACGCATCGGGAGAACGAACTGCCCCATTTGGTAAAATAAACCCAACGGAAGAACCAAAAGCTATACCTAGTGACTCATCACGATTCCACACTCCAAGTTGAGCAGTTAAATTAGCATTGCGGTTGCTGATTAAACCTCCGACTAAAGGCATTAGTAGCAATGTGCCATCAGCATTACGCTCAAATCTGATTAATTCATTTATCTGACATAACTGGAAGAATTGCTCATCTGTTATTTTAAGAACAGGAGCAAAGTTGATAGTTAACGCATCCATAGAAAAATTTCAACTTGAATGTTTTATGAACAGCCATGTTTTGATTTTACGCTTGGATGCCTAAAAGAGCGTAGGCGTTGGCGTAGCCTCTCGTAGAGAAGCCCGCCAAAGGCATCGCGTGTTGGGGAAGAGTAAGCGATCGCCTTACAGAAAAACTCAAAAATAATGTGATCGCCTATTATGGAAGAGTGAGCGATCGCATTATCTAGGCATTCAATTCTCAATTTTGCGAAGTTCCTAATACTATTGCTAGTTCCTATCACAACCCCAACCAACACCGCAAAGATTGCTCTAACAGTTCAGCATCAGCATCAGCTAACTTACCAATCACTTTTACAACTAAGCTTTTATGCACTGTGTATAAACCTCTCTTGACTGCTGTAGCCACGTTTAGCCCTGCTGCTGCCCACTCAGACAAGACAAACTCACCTTCTAGCAATGCTCCAGTTTTGCTCGTCAAGGGTGTAATTAGGATGTCTTGAGAAACATGTGGCGCACTTACAACAACAGCAGGTCTAATTTTTGAACTAGACAAATTTGAAAAGGGATACTGAACCAAAATGATGTCATTCTTAGAGTAGTTGGGCATAGACATCATCCTCAGCGTTATCCCAAACTGCATCGAGTGATGTTTGACTGGCTTGAAGCCAAAATTCAGTTTCATCATTAGGAAGCAGCGTCACTAGCACTCTTGTTCCTTCCGGTAATTCCTCTGACTCCAGCAGTTCTATTTTTCCTTGCCGAACAGTAGCCCAAAGCGTTTTTAGCATATCCGTTTTATGAACAGTCATGTTTTGATTTTATGCTTGGATGGCTAAAAGAGCGATCGCTTGTTGGGGAAGAGTAAGCGATCGCCTTTCAGAAAATCTCAAAAATAAGGCAATTGTCTGTTGTGGAAGAGTGTGCGATCGTCTGTTGTGGATTGAGAACTTACTGTTAAAAGTCAGGTGCAAAATTTATTAAATATCTTTGTTAATCAGAGTAATTTTTTGGGAAACATATATGAAGGTTAAAATACTTTCATTAATTTATTCAAAAATAATGACTAACATGGATAACTTAGATCGTGTTCTATACAATCTAGAAACTGAAATCAACAAAATATCTGCTGATATTAAAGTTGATTTTGGTAATAAGCAGCTTATGAGAAAACAATTAAAATCAATTAATAGCTATCAATCTGAATTGGAAGAAATAAAAATAAAACTCAATGAAATAATTGGAGCGACTGAAGTAGAAAAAAATGATTTTTCTATAATTGCTGGTATTGCTGGAGGTTTATTAGCCTTATTCGGAGGATCTGTCTCTGGATTGGGATTAGATTTAGCAGGAGAAGCCGCAAATAATTATAATTCTAAGGAAGATGAAATAAAAAGCATACGCAAAAAATGCGTTTCTTTACAGAAAAAAATTGAGCCTATTATCTTTTATATTGAAAATATCAAATATGTAGCTCACCAATCATTTATAGATTCTAAATTGATGAAGTTTTTGTATAGAAAAAGACTTTTTAAAAATTTGATTACAGCATTTTTAACTGGTATAAGTTACTTATTATTAATAGTTGCTTTAATAATAGTGATTGCTTCTTTAGTATTATTTTTTAGAGCAGAGTTTATGAGTTCTTTTCTAGTATTACTAGGTGGATTCTTCATGCTTTTAATAACAGGTTTATTCTATAATTTTGTGGGAAATACTAATAAGAGATGGGAGTCACTAATCAAAAAAATAGCTGACAATATTAGGTAATTTAATATATTTTATATTGAATAACTGGAAATATTACCAAATCATTCCCAAATCCAACACAAAACCCTGTAAAACATCTTCTTCTATTCCTTCAATCCGGTCTTCAACTTCTTGGTACAACTCGCGCAGACGATCCAAATTACAGCACTTCCGGCTATTATGAAGCACAATTTTCCCCATATCGCTTTCCTATCCTAACTTTTGAGACTGTGTGCGTACCTCATAGCAGGCGGAAGTGCTGTATCCTCGCTAGTCTCCCAATAACCGCGCCCATTCACTTCCAACAAAGTTGATACAATCTTGTTTCTCTAAACCAATGTCATGACTTGCTCATATTCTTCTTTATGACTTTGCAAAGCATCCCAAAGATCAACTTTTTGCTGAAGATTGAGCCAAAGTCTTGGGCCATTTCCTAAAGCTTTACCAAGACGTATTGCTATATCTACTGTAATTGCTCTTTGACCATTAATAATTTCTTCAATTGTTTGATTAGATACTCCTAAAATTTCTGCAAAATTTGCGGTATTAATATCTAAATCATCTAAAATATCTGCAATTACTTCGCCAGGATGTATTGGTCTTACTAATCTATCATCAGTAATATCTTGCCAATTATCCATAATTAATACTTCTTACTTAATAATTGGGTTAACCTTATTTAGCATTATCTAGCCAATTAATATCATATTAACACAGGAGCTAATGATAATCTTCAAGATTAACATCATAAGCATTACCACCTTCAAATATAAAAGTTATACGCCAGTTTCCTGATACCTTAATTGACCAAGTTCCTTTCCTGTCTCCTTTTAATTCATGCAAATCATAACCCGGTAATCTAATATCTTCTACAATTAACGCTGAGTCTAGAACTTCAAGTCTGATTCTAATTTTCTTTTCTAAGTTTGCAGGAACTCCCTTATTAAAATTTTCTCTAAACAAATTTTCTAATGCTTTATTTTGAAATGTTTGAATCATTTACATTTCATTTTTTAATTTTATCTCACTGTTAAGGCAGGCATAAAGCCTGCCCATGTAATCCTAATCTATCCCTTCAATCCGGTCTTCAACTTCTTGGTACAACTCGCGCAGACGATCTAAATTATCCTCGCTAGTCTCCCAATAACCGCGTCCATTCACTTCCAACAAAGTTGATACAATCTTGCGGAAAGAATGGGGGTTGAGGTTCAGCAACCGCTTCTGCATTTCTTCATCTTTGATGAAGGTTTCGTTAGTATCCTCGTAAATCCAGTTATCCACAGCGCCAGCTGTCGCACTCCA
>JBBSCU010000255.1:0-7864 GCA_038249935.1 Chroococcales cyanobacterium | reverse complement strand
ATGATTTTTGCTTCGTCAGCAATCTTACGAAACTGCCGCAACAGGGTACTTTTACCAACCCCGCCTTGACCCCAAACGTTATACAGAAAAAAATGGCGATCGTCTTCTGGGTGGAAACTTAGATTTTGGCGAAATTGATTTACTTGGTCTTCACGACCCACAAAACCTGATTGTTGACGCTGCTTAAGAATATCTTGTAGACTTTTGGGCTTGTTTTGCGGGTTCATTACAAGATTTAATTTTGGGGCGCTAATGTTTACAGAATAACTACTAAATATACAAGGTGTATTTCGTAATTTACTAAACTTTTTCTAGGTAATTTTTATGCGTTGACCTTCTGAGGCTCAATGTTGACCTTCTGAGGCTCGATGTTGACCTTCTGAGGCTCGATGTTGACCTTCTGAGGCTCGATGTTGACCTTCTGAGGCTCGATGTTGACCTTCTGAGGCTCGATGTTGACCTTCTGAGGCTCAATGTTGACCTTCTGAGGCTCGACGTTGACCTTCTGAGGCTCGACGTTGACCTTCTGAGGCTCGACGTTGACCTTCTGAGGCTCAAAAATGCTTTGGCGACTTAGCGCTTCTCAATAGAGTTTAATATAGACCTAACCCCCAGCCCCTTCCCTACAAGGGAAGGGGAGTAAGATTCAAAGCCTCTCTCCTTGTAGGAGAGAGGTTTGGAGAGAGGTCAAAGATACAAAACGCGAAAAGGGCATAACATTGTTATGCCCCTACAAATTATGTGTATTTTACCTAATTGACAACTGGTATAGTTGCCTACTTTAGACTTCAGCTAACTAGGACTTCGGGTTGCTTTTTCTTAGAACGGTGGTTAAACCTACGTCCCATTTCATCAATGACTGCATCTAAACCTATGACATCACCGCTAGCTTTGGCATAGCTATAAATTGCTAATGCTGCTGCATACGCTTCACTAGCAGCGGCTATACAAGTATCATCCACCAGTTCTTGCAGTTGCGTTAGAGACAACAGCACCGGATATAAGTCCTCAAATATCCCTAAATCTCGGCGCATCTCTTCCAAATCAAAAGAACGAGGTAAAAAATTAGGGTTCTGTGTCGCCACTTCTAAGGCTTTGCTGACAAAAGCTCGACTTTTATCTCCCATTTTTAGCATCGTTCGCCGATCTTCAGGGGTCAAATCAATCAAAAATGGTAACTTTTCTCTAATTGTAGCGATCGCTTGCATGACTGCTTCTTTGTCGGCTGGGGCTAAGTTGGCACTGATACGATTTTCCGCCATTTTTGATACTTGTTTAAGGTCTACAATTTCAGTATTCCCAAAATTGTAGAGGCGATCGCTATTGTTAATAGATAATTAAGAAAGTTTTATCTGCACCTTATAGCAAGCCGAAGAACGTCTTTGCATTCCCACTCATTCCTAAACCTGACGAGCCTTGAAGTGATGAAAGTGTTTAGTATAAACTAATGAAACTGAATGCAGAAATTAATGCGTAAACAAATCATCGAATATACATCTCCACTAGATGCACTAATTGCCCTTACCAAACAGTTAAATACCTATGAAATAAAGTACCAAATGAATTCAGAAGAGTTTTTTGCCAAATATAACCAAGGTGAAACTTCTGATGATGAAGTGTTTGTTGAGTGGGCAGCAAATTACCAACATTATCTAGCTCTACACCAAGATGTAAAGAGCAAACTTAGAGATGTCGCGTAAAGTTATCCAAGCCTATTTAGATGAAATTGAGCAACTTTTACTCAACTGCTCTAACACATACGTTGAGGAATATGGTGCAGTAATTTTAACGACAGAGCGAGCTAATCTCCGCATTAGGACACGTTTCGCTCTCAAATATTTACTAGCAGTCAGTGAAGCCTTTGTTATTGTAGATAATCAGATTACATATATTGATTACCGCTATCACTTTCAAGATGAGCAAAATATTCTGATTTTTCGTTATGACAGTACACCACACTTTCCCAATTTGCCTAGCTTTCCGCACCATAAACATCTTTTCGACAACGTAATTGCTTGCGAAAAGCCACATATAGCCGATGTGCTACAAGAAGTAGAGACTTTTATCTGCACTTGACAGCAAACCAAAGAACGTTTTTATATTTTGTTATCCCAGTTAACAAAATTTATGGCTTTACTCTTCATCCGACTCTGCAAGTAAAGATTCTAAATCTTGACGACCGCTAACAACGCGCAAAATTTTAACCCCATCATCAATTACTCGGTACAAAATTATATATCCATCTAGTGGAAACCCACGCAATGAAGCTTTAATATAAGCATAGCTGCGTCCCATATTCGGAAACACCGCTAAATTTTGGCATTTATTGTTAAACTCTCTAAATAGTTTTTCTCCTGCTTCCAGGTTGCGGATTAAAAAGTAATCAGAAATTTCATTTAAGTCACGACTAGCAGATAGTGAAATGACATAGCGGCTCATTCCTAAGCCTCACGCACCTTTTGGAACTTTTCTAGTATCTCTATCACTACACTTTCACCATCCAGAACTTCACCTCGTTCAATTTCGGCAATTGCGACATCAACTTTTTGCCGGGTTTCTTCCACCCATTGGACATACTCAGAATTTAATTTTTCTAGCAGTTGAAATGCTACATCAATGACTTCATCTGCATTGGTAAATTTCCCACTAGCAATTTGAGCTTGAATAAATTGCTCATGTTCAGGTTTGAGTTTAACGTTCATGATTTATCCGTATCCTTTGAAATCAGCTTTACCCAAATAGTACTAAGGAATCTCGATTAAAATAACCCATGTTGGGACTAACCATTAATTACAGCGATCGCATCAATTTCTACCAACACATCTTTAGGTAAGCGCGATACTTCAACACAAGCCCGCGCTGGGGCTGTATCTTCTGGGAAATATTTAGCATAAACGGCATTCACCGCCGCAAAATCATTCATATCAGCTAAGAATACTGTGGTTTTTACCACATCATTGAAAGTCGCACCGGCTGCTGTGAGAATGGCTTCCAGATTAGCTAATACCTGCTCAGTTTGCTTTTTGACATCATCAGTGTAGACGACATCACCAAGGCGGGGATCGATGGCAATTTGTCCAGCTACGAATAGAAATTGACCAGAAGCTGCGATCGCTTGATTATAAGGTCCCACTGGAGCCGGTGCATTATCAGTACGAATTACTTTTTTATTCATCTTTACAACTCCTAACTTTTAACTCCTAACTCCAAACTCCAAACTCCTAACTCCAAACTCCAAACTCCTAACTTCTCAGTCATGTACAGACGCGATTAATCGCGTCTCTACTCCTAACTCCTAACTTTTAACTCCTAACTTTTAACTCCAAACTGCGATCGCCTAGCGTGTTGATCAAACAATTGCTCTCTCTCATAATTCAGATTAAATACTACATAGAATCGAGCCGATGACGTAATTGGCTACTAAAAGTATCAATGACGGTGACAACCACCAAAAGCACCAGCATCATGGTTGTTGCTTTGGTATACTCAAACCCGTCAATGTAACTTTTCAACTGAAAGCCGATACCACCTGCACCAACTACACCCAAGACAGAAGCAGCACGGATATTGTACTCAAACATCCAAAAAGTGTAACCCAATCCCAGAGGTAGCACTTGAGGAAGAATGCCGTATTGAGCAATCTGTAGCTTCGAGGCTCCGATAACTTGCAAGGATTCAAGAGAATGTGGATCAACCGCTTCAATTGCCTGTTGATAAAATTTAGCAAGGTAGCCGATGGTGTAGATTCCCAAAGCTAAAGTTCCTGCTGATGCGCCTAATCCAGTAGCAGCAACAAAAATTAGCCCCAGAATAATTGAGGGGACAGAACGTACAGTATTTTGTAGTAAATTAGCTAGCGATCGCAACCACCCAGGCGCAACATTGCTGGCGCTAGCTATAGCAATCGGTACAGAAAGAATTGCTCCAATGGTGGTTCCCCACAAAGACATCTGTACAGTTTCAATTAGTGCCTTAACTGCAATATCTAAAACTTTCCAATCGGGAGGAAATAACCGGGTAATAAAATCGGTGATATAGGGCCAGCTAGAACGCAGCAGTTCAAAATCGAGTTTGAGTCCTCGCAAAGCCCAACCATAAACGACAACGACAATTAATAAGATGAGTAGAGAACTCAGCCAAGGGTAGAAGCGTAAGCGTTTTAACTTAAAAAAGGAACTCATAATTAAATCAAATCCCACTCAACCGGAGACTCTAGCAAATTGAGCTTGTAAGTTGTCACAATGTCCTTGGTAAACGATGCGTCCAGCATCTAAAACGATCGCTCGTTGAGCATATTTTTCTGCAATTCCCAAATCATGCAAAACTGCCACAATAGTCATACCTTGCTGAGTGTGTAACTCAGATAGAGTTTGCATGACTTGTTGGGATGCAATAACATCTAATCCAGTGATAGGTTCATCTACTAAAAGAATTTGCGGTGATTGAATTAAAGTCCGGGCGATCGCTACTCTTTGTTGCTGTCCGCCACTAAGTTGACTGGTTTTTTGAAAAGCTAACTCTCCGAGTCCTAATTGATTTAGTAACTCTAGCGCTAAAATGCGATCGCGTTTGGAAAATCCCAACAGTGTTTGCCAAGTTGTCCTTTTACCAAGGCATCCGCACAAGACATTTTCTAGTGCTGATAACTGCCGAATCAATCCGCCACCTTGAAATAACATCCCAACATTACGCCGAATCTTTGGCAGTGTTCGGGAATTCATCTCAACATTATTGATGATAATTTCTCCTTTTACTGATGGCACTAGCCCAACTAGCGATCGCAGTAAGGTAGACTTACCGACACCGTTTAGTCCCAGCAAAACAACAAATTCACCCCGTTTAATCAGGCAATTAATTCCGTTGAGAATAGGACGATTGAGAGATGGAGCATAAGCTGTCTCTAGGTTATGA
This sequence comes from Chroococcales cyanobacterium, assembly GCA_038249935.1. Taxonomy (GTDB): domain Bacteria; phylum Cyanobacteriota; class Cyanobacteriia; order Cyanobacteriales; family Nostocaceae; genus Nostoc. The sequence goes on along the minus strand of JBBSCU010000255.1, from coordinate 2,953 downwards.
CACTCAATCACATAATCATTCATAGCAATTTATTTATTAGTTAACAGTTATTCAGGATATTCACCGAATAACTGTTAACTGAATTATGGTTCAATACCAGCAATTTGCAGAGCGTCACGCATAGTTGCTAGGTGACGATCGTGGTTAATTCGTACTAATTCTGTGGAATTATACAAGTCGCTTAACAATTTATTATTTTGCGACTGATTTAATTTCAACAAGGCGTTGATGATTTTCTCCCGTATTGGAGTTGGAACATCATCATCAATGGCAATACCGTGGGCAGGTACACCCTTAATTTGGTGTAGAACCCGCAACTGACTCTTCTCTTCGGCGGTGATATAAGGTGGATTGAGAGCATATTCTGACACAACAGCCACATCAGCTTGACCGCGCACAACTGCTTGTAAGGCTTTGCTGTAATTGCCGCCATAAGAAACTTGACCAAAGAAATCATCTAAGCGATCGCGGTTGGGTACAAATTTTTGTTTGACCAACTCAGCGACAGGGATAATAAACCCAGAGCCAGAAGTAGGGGAAGTAAAAGCAATTTTCTTGCCCCGTAGTTGTTCTAAAGTGGCTTTAGCTGAATTTTGAGTTTTTAGAGGACTATTGTTGGGGACAACAAATGTTGAGCTATAGGTGTATCTTCCAGAATAAGTGGAACGAACTTCGGCTAGATACAAGCTGGCATTTGCTAATTGTTTTGCTTTCAAAGCCGGACGGCTACTTAAAAAAGCGACATCAGCCCGATTTGCTCTCAAAGCTTCCACAGCAGCTGTATCATCACCAACTTGGGCGACGACTGGAATTCCTAACTCTTTCGATAAAAAAGCTCCTACCGCATTTGCCTTATTTTGCAAGTCTGTAGAATCAGCACGACTGGGAAAAACTATTGTTAAAGTCTTCAGTTCTTGGGCAACTAAGCGTGGTGTTTGTTGATTAGCGGTAGGGTTGGCCATCGTTGTCTGCATAGCCCCTATTGTGCTGACTACTAGACCTGTAAGCACTGTAAATGCCGCGCCAGCACCCAATAAGCTCTTTTTCCTCACACTCATTTGCAACTCTCCATTAGGAAATTTTCTCAGTTTTTTTGCTAATTAATTTCAATTAACCCCTAAAGAATATTTATAGCTTTTAAGAACAAAAGTCAATAATCAAGCCTAATTTGTTTGGAGAGTTGTAGGCTTGTTCTGTGAGTGTATTGGGACTAACCGCCAATTACAGCGATCGCATCAATTTCTACCAACACATCTTTAGGTAAGCGCGATACCTGCACACAAGCCCGCGCTAGGGCTGTACCTTCTGGGAAATATTTAGCATATACGGCATTCACCACCGCGAAATCATTCTTTGCGCTCTCTGCGCCTTTGCGGTTCGTCCCTCTTACCCCAACCTCGGACGTATCCCATAATGCCGATATCGCCAATAATCGCGCAAAATGCGATCGTGGTCAAAACATAAATTACCAGGCACATACCAAGACTCAAAAATTCCTACACCCTTAGCATCATCTGCTTTATCGCATTCGTATAATACAGTTACGACAAACTGCAAAACATTATTTATGCATAAACCAGGATGAATATTAAAGAACTACTGCTCCAAGAAATTGAATCATCCTCAGATGTTCTACTAGCCGAAACGCTAGATTTTTTGCGTTTTCTCAAGACAAAACCAGGAACCGAGGAAATATCTCTTGACTTGTCAACGGAAAAAAATGATCATACTTCCAATTATCAAACGAAATCGGAAATGCAGGAAGCAACACCAATTCTTAGAGGCTCTAAAGCAGAAGACTTGCTAAAATTTGCCGGAACCTGGCAAGGAGATGACTTTGAGGAGTGCTTGCAGCTTGTTTACGAAACCCGTTCCTCTGCTGAATTTTAGTGATGTATCTCCTAGACACCAATCATTGTAGCCGGATCATTTTCGGAGAAACAAACGTCATTCGTCGGTTACAAGAACACATCGGCTTAGGGGTTGCAACTAGCGTTATTGTGCAAGGTGAACTCCTTTACATGGTGCAAAAGTCTTTTCAACAGGAAGCAAATCTTCGCTTTGTCAGAACTTTTCTGCAAACCATTGATCTTTATCCCATTAGTGGAGGGGTTGCCGATGTTTACGGTAGCCTCAAAGGAGAAATTGTCGAGCATTTTGGCCCCAAAGACAAAGCAAAGCGGAGAAAGTTTACAGTTCAAGATTTGGGTTTTAGCGATAACGACTTGTGGATAGCATCAACTGCTCTGCACTATAACCTCACCGTTGTCTCAGGGGACAGCGATTTTCAAAGGATACAACAAGTGCAAGCCTTAGCTTTAGAATCTTGGCTTTGACACTTTGCGGTTCGTTCCTCTTACCCCAACCTCGGACGTATCCCATAATGCCGATATCGCCAATAATCGCGCAAAATGCGATCGTGGTCAAAACATAAATTACCAGGCACACACCAAGACTCAAAAATGCCTACATCCTTAGCATCATCTCCAGCCACAGGTTCACCCGTCGCTGTCGCCAAAAACACAATACTAATCGTATGCTGACGGCGATCGCGATTAGGGTCAGAATACACCAGTAATTGTTCAACTAACTCCACCCGCAAACCCGTTTCTTCCTCAGCTTCTCGCCGCGCCGCCACTTCCACCGCTTCTCCATAATCCACAAAACCACCAGGAATAGCCCAACCTAAGGGTAGATTATGTCTTTCAATTAACACTATTGGCCGATGAGGTCGATCTACTAATTCAATGATGATATCAACTGTTGGTGTAGGATTTCGGTAAGTCATAGTTATTAGTCATTGGTCATTGGTCATTGGTCATTGGTCATTGGTTATTGGTCATTGGTCATTGGTCATTGGTCATTGGTCATTGGTCATTGGTCATTGGTCATTAGATTTAGATGAAGAACAAAGAACAAAAAGAATATTAGGCAGGAACTTTTTCGCGGACTT
>JBBSCU010000254.1:0-7875 GCA_038249935.1 Chroococcales cyanobacterium | reverse complement strand
CACTCTTCCACAACAGGCAATCTCTATGTTTTTGAGGTTTGCTGAAAGGCGATCGCTTACTCTTCCCCAACACGCGATCGCTTATTTTGAGGTTTTCTGCAAGGCGATGTCTACGACGTGCTACGCCTACGCTTTTGGGAAAGACAATGTGCTGACTTGGGAGGAAATCAAAGCATCAATTAAGGGACATCGCATTTGCTATACTGAAATAGATCGTCAGGTTGCCGGTAGCATAAAAATCCTGACGATCGCGCCACCACCACTTAATCAGGCGGATCAGTAAATCAATTTGTTCGCGGTGTAAATCAGATTCCAAAGGAGGTTCGTCACTATAGATATCGCCTGGTGGGAAAATTATACTCTCAGTGACATCAGCTTGCGAAGCAGTGGCAAAAGATTGAGACATAGCGATCGCACTCAGAGGAGATAAAGTTTTAATTTTAGAATATTTGCTCAGGGTCAATACCTGCGGCTCTTAAGCGTTCTGTTAATATTGCAGTTCGTTGACGTTCTTGTTCTAGTTGTTGGTTTGCTTCGTCTTCTGGCAACATCACCAGCTGTCTATCTGGGGTAAAAAAGCGTAATTTGCCCAAATATACTCCCAAATACAGCCCTAACTGCTGACTCCACAACCAACCTGACTCAGTGGAAGCAAGTTCTTGATATTGCCCATCAACTATGTGAAATCCCTGTAATTCTAGGTTATTTGGATCAAACCAGAAGTAATCAGGAGTGCGAAATGTATTCTGGTATATCTGCTTTTTCAAACCTTTATCAACCGAGGCAGTGGAATCAGATAACATCTCAATAATCACATTGGGATATTTACCATCTTCTTGCCACACAACCCAGCTTTTGCGGTCTTTTTTTTCTGTATCTAAAACCACAAAGAAATCAGGGCCTCGAAATTCCTCTGATTTTTTCTGGTTAGGACTGAAATAGATCGTCAGGTTGCCGGTAGCATAAAAATCCTGACGATCGCGCCACCACCATTTAATCAGGCGGATCAGTAAATCAATCTGTTCGCGGTGTAAGTCAGATTCCAAGGGGGGTTCGTCACTATAAATGTCGCCTGGTGGGAAAATTATACTCTCAGTGACAGCTTCTAAACTAGGGGTGGTGGCAAGGGGCTGAGACATACAAGATAGTTTTTATATTTGTATCCATGCTATCGTGACCAACCTTTGCATAGAAGTGCGATCAATCGCAGTCCTTATTCTTCATCCCGATATAACTCTTGTAAATCCTGTAACTGAGTCTTTCGGGAAATCCGACGATATTTTTTACTTTCTAGCTTGGGTTCGTATTGACTTTGCCCTTTGCCTTTGCTTTTGCTTTTTAACTTCATGGTGGATTCTGGATCAGCTTGTTCGTGCAGATGAGTTTGATGAGCGATCGCAGCGTCCAAAAATTCTAAATAATGTTCATATCGTTCCCAATTTCCCCGCACCACACACTCAGGCTCATCTAGATGCAGACAATCACTAAACCGACAGTTAGCAACAGCTAACCGCTCTCTGGCTTCTGGGAAATAATGGATTAATTCTTCTGGGATACAATCCATGTCAGGCTGATTAAAGCCCGGAGTGTCAGCCAGTAAACCACCGCTAGGTAACTCAAATAATTCTATATGGCGAGTGGTATGACGACCACGAGCCAGTTTACCAGAAACTTCTCCGACTCGCAGCTTGGCAGAGTCAATCAGCGAATTTATCAAGCTAGATTTGCCAACACCGGAAGGCCCAGCGATTACAGTAATTTTATTGCTCAAATATCTGGCAGCTTGCTCAGTATTTATGCCGTCTTTGACACTGATAAATATTGGTTGATAACCCCAACCGAGAAGGCGATCGCTAATTTTTTGCTGTGACTGCGGTGAAATTAAATCACTTTTATTCAAGCATAAAAGCACATCCAAGCCAGTAGACTCAGCCTTAATTAGAAACCGACTCAGCTGATAAGGTTCTAAAGGTGGATCGGCAACAGCAAATACCAATAGAATTTGGTTGACATTGGCGATCGCTGGACGATCTAACTCACTTTGGCGGGGGAAAACCTCAGCGATCGCTCCCCGTCCTCCAGCCCAATCTGGCTCTTCTACCACAACGCGATCGCCTACCATCACCTGTTGCCCGATTTTTTTCAGGCGTGTTCGCCGGGTACAGAGGAGGAGAGTGGGACAAGGGGATAAGGGGACAGAATTCTCCGGGTTTTCCACTCCTACATCCAGTTGTACTCGGTAAAAATTAGCCTGTACAGCCACTACCGTACCCAATAACTGTCCAGTGACAGCAAAATTTTCCCCTGTCATTCAGCAATTGGACGGCGCACTAACAAAGAAAAATAACTAGTGTGGTCTGTAATTTGTTCCACCTGATAACCTGCCATTGTCAGACTATCGGGAACCTGTTCAATCGGCTCACCTGGGTCTAGCCAGACTTCTAGCAAACCTCCCAATGGCATTTTCTCTAGAAGTAGTTTTGTCCGCACAAAATTGATTGGGCAAGGAGTGCCGCGCAAGTCAAGTTGAGCATCGGGAGTTGAAACAGAAGAGGGCTTCATTACTTAAATAGATTTCCCAAAAATCCTTCTAAACCGCCTTTACCAGTCCGATCTCCCTTAATTTTAGCTAGCTTCTCCAACAGTTCCCTCTCCTCTGGGGTTATTTTGTTGGGAATATCAATTAGCATCGTCAGCATATGATCCCCCCGACTGACGGGATTACCCAAACGGGGTACGCCGCGATTTTCCAACTTCATCACCGTATTCGGCTGGGTTCCAGCTGGAATAATCAATTCCACCAGACCATCTACCGTATCTACCTCTAACCGACAACCTAAAATTGCTTGCAGGTAGCTAACTTTGATTTCTGAAAGAATATTGATGCCATCTCGTTGGAATTCCTCATCTTCATTCACAAACAAGTAAACGTACAAATCGCCAGCCGGTCCATTACGTTGACCAGCATCCCCTTCATTAGAAATTCGCAACCGTGTGCCGTTATCCACCCCAGCTGGAATGGTAATTTTGAGTTTCTTCGTGACTTGATTTGCACCCTTACCATCACACGCATCACATTTGTCTTCAATTACCATCCCTGTAGCGTTACAAGTGGGACAAGTCGAGACTTGGGTGAAACTGCCAAAAGGTGTTCTCGTGACACGGCGTACTTGACCCGATCCGCTACAAGTCGCACAAGTCCGAGGGCGGGTTCCAGGTTTAGCACCAGAACCGCTACAGACTTCACAATTTTCTAGATGCGAAATGCGAATTTCTTTTTCACCGCCAAATACTGCTTCCCGAAAGTCTAACTTCAGGTCTAGGCGCAGGTCATCACCCCGCGCAGGACCACTGCGCCGTCTTTGTTGCGTGGGACTACCCATACCGCCAGCAAAGCCACTAAAAATGCTTTCAAAGATATCGGCAAAGCCACCCATATCGCCAGCATCTTGGAAGCCCGCGCCAGCACCTGACACACCCTCTGGACCAAAGCGATCGTAACGAGCGCGGGTTTCTGGTTCTGAGAGTACCTCATAAGCGCGGTTAATTTCTTTAAAGCGCTCTTCCGCCCCCGGTTCTTTGTTCACATCTGGGTGATACTTCCGGGCTAAACGGCGATAGGCTTGTTTGATTTCTTCTTTGTCGGTGTCACGAGAGACACCCAGAGTTTCATAATAGTCGCGGGCCATATAGCAAAGGTAAAAGTTAGAAGGAAGAAAGCTGAGGGCAGTAGACTTCACTGACAGTGGACACTTGCTACCCTACGGGAAGGCATTTTGCCCATAATTCTAAAAGAGCAACGCAATGTCCTTGAGAGAGCAGCTTGCCAAAGTCCAGGCAGAAGGTAAAAATTAATTTTTATTAATAATTGATTTTACCCTATCTAACCACAGTAATTTGCATCTACAATCTAGCAAACCTCTGGGGTCTTGTGAAACTTCGCTAAATTTATAATCAATATATTTAGATATATTAAAGTCTCTTAATAAAAATCTGCAACTTACGGGATTGGGGAGCAGGGGGACAAGGGGACAAAGGAGAATTATTGAACAATTTTCTTCGCCGCGCCCAATGCCACTCAGGAGTGCTGAGTGCTGAGTGCTGAGTACCGAGTAGGGAATCTTATTTCTTTACTCAGCACTCTTAACTCGGAACGGGCTAAACGCCCCGCTAACGCTAACGGAACTGTTTTGCCCCATGCCCAATTCCTAATTCCTAATCTATCGCCTCATAATCAGCCTGTGCAGTACTTTCTTCGTCAAAATCAAAGTTGAATTGTGGTACTAGTGTGCCATTTACTGGTGAATCCATTTCTGGGGTCAACAGACTAGCTGAAGCCTCCTCAATCTCATCACTTTGGCTGTTAACTCGGTTGTACACATCAGCACCAATTGCAAACAGGGTTTGTTGGAAGTCGTCTAAGCGTTGCTTAAATTCTACTGTGGAGATACTGGAGTCAATCATTGCAGCTTGGAGTTGTGAAACTTTTTCACTGGCCAAGGTTTTCATTTGATCGCCGATAAAGTTGCTATTATCCTTGATGGTGGATTCGTAACTGAACAACAGATGATCTGCTTGGTTTCTGAGTTCAACCAGTTCTTTACGTCTTTTATCTTCTTCGCCAAACAGTTCGGCTTCTTGGCGCATCCGTTCGACTTCGTTGGTACTCAAACCACCTGTATTGGTAATCCGAATACTCTGTTCTCTACCTGTACCTTTGTCTTGTGCAGAAACCTTCAGGATGCCGTTGACATCGATTTCAAAGGATACTTCAATTTGAGGTACACCACGGGGCGATGGGGGAATTCCTGCGAGCAGAAATTTGCCGAGACTCTTGTTATCTCGTGCCATTGCTCGTTCTCCTTGGAGGATGTGAATTTCCACCGAGATTTGCCCATCAACTGCTGTAGAAAAAACTTGTGACCTACTTGTAGGAATTGTGGTGTTGCGTTCAATGATTTTGGTGAATACTTCACCCAAGGTTTCAATTCCCAAGGACAGAGGGGTGACATCCAATAGCAAGAGATTATCGACTTCGCCACCCAATACACCTGCTTGGATAGCTGCTCCCAATGCTACAGCTTCGTCAGGGTTGATAGAGCGATCGGGGGCTTTGCCGTTGAAAAACTTAATTAGCGCGTTTTGGACTGCGGGAATACGGGTAGAACCACCGACCAAAATAATCCGATCAATGACTTCTGGTTTGAGATCCGCATCTTTGAGCGCTTGGATCATTGGTTCGATGGTCGCTTCAATTAATTTACCTGCGAGTTCTTCAAATTTAGAGCGGCTGAGTTCCATCTCCAGATGCTTGGGGCCGGTGTCATCGGCGGTGATAAACGGCAAGTTGATGGAGGTATTCACCATACTGGAGAGTTCAATTTTTGCCTTTTCTGCTGCTTCCCGCAAGCGTTGCAGTGCCATCTTATCTTGAGAAAGGTTGATTTTTTCCTCTTGCTGGAAGCGTTCCATCATCCAACGCACGATCGCATTATCAAAGTCGTCTCCACCTAAATGGTTGTTACCACAAGTCGCTTTAACTTCAAAAACTCCATCTCCAAGTTGCAGGATCGATACGTCGAAAGTGCCGCCTCCCAAGTCGAATACTAAAATAAGCTGCTCTTGGTCTTGCTTTTCCAATCCGAAAGCTAAAGCCGCAGCTGTTGGCTCATTGATGATTCGCAGAACTTCTAATCCGGCGATTGTGCCAGCATCTTTAGTTGCTTGCCTTTGGGCATCTGTAAAATATGCGGGTACGGTGATCACTGCTTGAGTCACCTCCTCACCCAAGAAGTTTTCTGCATCCTGCTTGAGCTTTTGCAGGATCATCGCCGATAGTTCTTGGGGAGTGTAATTTTTTGAGCGAATTTGAACATCAACGGTATCATCTCGACCTTTGACACAGTTGTAGGGAACGCGATCGCGTTCTGTTTCAGTGTCTTCCCAACGTCGCCCGATGAATCGTTTAATACTGTAGATGGTGTTTTCGGCATTGGTTACGGCTTGGCGTTTTGCCAATTGACCAACCAAGCGATCGCCACCCTTCCCAAATCCCACAATACTTGGAGTAGTTCGTCCACCTTCAGAACTGGCGATCACAAGTGGTTGACCGCCTTCTAAAACTGCGACGCAACTGTTAGTAGTGCCTAAGTCGATCCCAATAACTTTTGCCATGATTAACAGTATTTTTACTGAGTCTTTCTGCTGTAATTTGTCGCGGACTAACTTTTTTTGCTAGGAACCAAGGCTAGCGGATTACATCTGTGGAACTTCTGTTGCTAGTAGCAAGAGAGAAGTTGAAATACAGAAAGTTATCCAAAGCCTTGTCCAAGTTTTAGGTACGCGATGCTCGCCCCTGCTAAAACCCAGGCACTTTTGGTCAGCGAGGCGAGCGACTACAGCTTAACTGAAGGCTTAACTCGACTGATCTGACTCCATAGAAGGTGTATCTTCCTGTGGAGCAGCAACTTTGACCATTGCATGGCGCAGCACGCGATCGCCCAAGTAATATCCGCGCACTAACTCTTCTAACACTCTTCCTTCAGGATGTTCATCCGTAGGTTCGCGCATTACTGCTTCATGGAGGTTAGGATCAAATTCTTCACCTTCAGGACGCATCGGTGATACACCTAAGCGCTTTAGGCTATCTACTAATTGTTTGTAAACGCCTTGGTAACTTTTGTGCATTGTCATTTCGGCATCAGATTGCGGTTTGAGGTGCGATCGCGCCCGCTCAAAATTATCGACCACTGGCAGCAATTCCAGAATCGTGTTCCGCTTCATCAGCGACTCTAGCTCTTCTTTTTCTTTGCTAGTGCGTTTTCGGTAATTCTCAAAATCAGCGGCAATCCGCATATATTGAGTACTACGCTCTTCTAGTTGCGTTTTGAGAGACTCGATTTGTTGAGTCAGTTCTGCCAAAGCTGCTGTTTCCACTTCAGTTTTCTCAGTTGCGGCGACGCTGTTTTCTGGATTGAGAGTAGCCGTATCCCCCGGTGCGTTGGTTTGGGCTGCCACTTGCTCAGTAACCTCGCTACCAGATTCATTGAAATTAATTTGGGCTGGGAAGTCACTCTTCATTGCTTGCTTTACCTCTGTTGGTTCACCCAATTGCTGGCTTGTGTTGTTTATCTGTTTATTTTCATCCATTATTATCTACTCATTCCAGATGCTTTTGATGGCAGTGTATCTCTACAGCTTGCAACTGAGGCTGATTTTGTTGCCGACAAATTTCTGAAAGTGATGTAACCGTCCTCTTATTGTGACAAATGGTAAAGACGTTAGCCAAAACGCCACTAAGGCGGGAACCCGAACGAGTAATTTGCAAGAGTGTCGCTGAATGTGACTGCCCCTGTTCTGATTCATTTGATGGAACTTTACTCGGTTTAATTACCCTTCTCACACCTAATAAAATCCATAATGTCATCTGCCTATAGAGAGATTTTCTAGAGGCAGTCTACTATCTTGTTAATTGTTGATTGGAAACTTACCGCGTAATTGGTAAGTAGTTGATATTAACCTAGCTAAGTGTAATTAGTATCTAATGGGAAGTCCTAATGAATCCGACTTCTGTAAAGCAAGTTAGTTAAGAAAAAACGTGCCTGTTCTAGTGGGAGATGCCTGGGTTTGCCTTGGTAGACAATTTGATACTCATTCATGTCTGGGCCATCACCATGCCCAGAGATCAGCTTTTGGTGAAAAGCTTCCTCAGCAAGTTCTCGAATTTCATCTCTTAGAGCAGCTTCTGTGCTATTCATAGTTTGCTGTCTTTTCAATACCGCATATTTATTTATACAAATTATTAGCTCGTGTTGCACCTTTCAAAGGTTATATCTTTGGCTATTCATGAGGATGAATTGACTGTAATTTTTTATT
>JBBSCU010000253.1:0-7876 GCA_038249935.1 Chroococcales cyanobacterium | reverse complement strand
GTTAGCAATAGAGCAGTAATTGAAACTGGAGTCAGATACTTTAAAAATCGTCTTTCAAACCACTCTGTACCTTTGTATTTAAAAATCCAGTAACGGCTGTACATTCCCGCCACTAGGGGAAACCCAACATAAATTACTACTGACAAAACAATAGTTTGCCAAGGTACGGTTAAATCATTCGCCGCTAATAACCATCTACCTAATGGTGCGTATAAGAACAGCATTGCCAGAGAATTTACTGCCACCATTATTAAGGTGTGTCCCTGGTTGCCGTAGGAAAGATATCCCCACAACAGTACCATTGCTGTACAAGGAGCAATTCCTAGTAAGATGGTACCAGCAATATAAGAATTTGCCAGTGCTACTTCACTACCACCAATGATCTCAGTTCCGGTAATCAAAGGACGAAATAACCATCCTAAGAAAAATTGAGCAAATATTACCATCGTGAATGGTTTAATTAACCAGTTCACTACCAAGGTGAGAATCACAGGTTTTGGGGCGCGGATAGCATTTGCTGCTTGTGTGAAGTCAATTTTCACCATGATTGGATACATCATGAAAAACAAACATACTGCGATGGGAATAGACACTTGATACACACTCATTGCATCAAGAGCTACCGCTATCCCTGGAACCAATCTACCTAGTGCAATTCCGACAAAGATACACAAAAATACCCAAACGGTGAGATATTTTTCAAAAAAACTTAGATTGCTTCCTGCTTGTATCCGGGCTGTACTACCTTGCGAATTCTGACTCATGGGAATAAACTTAAAAATAAAAGAAATCGCTAAAACTTGCCTTCTTTCCGTAATAACTCACCAATTGTCAAGTTCATCTCTGCTTTTCCTCCAAATACTGTTCCCGTTTTGCCTTGATGCAAGTGAATGTAATTGAGGCGTTTGCTGTCATTTGGTAAAGGTATATAGCCCACAGCACTTGCTGTTGTTGGTGCTTTATCAATGTAAAATTCGACAAATTTGTTTAATAATCGTTTGTTTTGGTTATTCCGAAAACTAACATAGATAAACAAAGGTCGAGCAAGGGGCTTATACTGAACTTTCTCTACAGTTTGACGTGATGGCAGTACTGCACCTTTACCACTGTCAATTGCTAGCGCTTTTAACTTATCTTGGTGTTTTTCGTAATAGGCAAAGCCAAAGTAACCCAAAGCATTTGGATCTTTGCTGATGCCATCTACTAATACCTCATCATCTTCACTCGCTGTATAGTCATTACGGCTGGCTCTAGTTTTACCTACAGTCGCTTCTGTAAAGTAATCAAAAGTACCAGACTTTTTTCCAGCACCATACAAATTGATCGGGCGATCTGGCCAAGATGCACGTACTTGGTTCCAGCGAGTAATTTTCCCTTCGGCTTCCGGTTCCCAAATCTTTTTCAATTCTGCTACTGTGATGTCTTTTGCCCAATCGTTTTGCGGATTAACGGCAACAGTAAGCGCATCAAAAGCAATGGGAAACTCCATATACGCCACACCATTTTTCTTGCAAGTTTCCATCTCCGCCTTCAAAATCGGTCGGGAAGCGTTGCTAATATCGGTTTTTCCGACACAGAATTTTTCAAACCCGCCAGTAGTACCAGAAATGTTAACTGTAACCTGCACCTGATTCTTGGGGTTAGCTTGATAGTCTTTAGCGATCGCCTGTGTAATAGGATAGACCGTACTGGAACCATCAATTTTAATTGTTGTTGCAACCTTACCAGAATCTCTTACCTGAGTCGCATTCTGTGGCTGCTGAGTTTGAGCGGATGGGTTGGATGTTGCTGTGCAACTGGTTGTCAAAGCCAACATTCCCAGTGCGAGAGCCAATTCCTTTGCTGTAGTCTTCATTGACCCCACCCCTGGAGTTATATCAAGAGTATATCTCTATCATTTCAAAAAAAATTGATTTGTCAATGCCTACAGAGCTAGAAGGAAACAAAACATTACAAAAAAAATTGATGAATTTTTAAGGCTCGCAGGGGGGACGAATCGGCAATATTGGGCTAAAGCGGCGGAATTCTGCTAGATACTGCTCTAGGGCAACAAATTGTGGCAGATTGAGGCTGTAGTAAATCCAGCGTCCTTCTTGACGAGCGCGAACTAAACCAGCTTCTTTCAGGGTTTTGAGGTGAAAAGACAGTTTAGATTGAGTGGTTCCCAGGTGGTCGCACAGGTCACACACACATAGCTCTTGAGAGCGCAGCAGTTCTAATACCTGAATCCGTAGGGGGTCAGACAGGGCATGAAAACCAGCAGCGATCGTATTAGGAGTGAAGGTGCTATTAGGAACCATCAAATTTTATTGAAGTATTTCTTTATAGTAAAGTCTAAATCATCGCAAAGCAATGGGCATCATTCACGGTGTAATGATGCCTACTTATTGCTCGTTACGCCGTCTGTGTAGAAGTTGCTTTTGAGTCTGCGGTCGATTTTAATCGGGTAATAGTAGCTTTACGAATGCGTAGGCGTAGCCCGTCGTAGACATCGCTTTTGCGTACTCCGCCTGTCATTTCGTATTCTCGGCTGTCTTTACCATACTTGAAGTCCACACCACTGACTAAGCGTTCTGAAGTTTCCCGAATGGTCTTTTCAAGGGTTTCTATTTGTGCTTTTGCCGAGTCAAGGGCAGTTAGCATCATATTATAATCGTCGATTTCATTGCGGAGTTGCCCGGTTAACTGGGTTAAATAGAGACGCGATTCATCGCGTCTTATTGCTTACACGTTTTATGCGTTTTGTGAATTTATCCAAATCCAAGAAATGCGATCGCCTCTAGTAAAACAGATATTTTGAGGTAGAACGCAAAATAAGATAAGGAAGAAATGCTTAACTCATAGTCGATTCTTGGTGGGAATCACAATCATCGAAAAATAAGGTACTTCGGCTGGATCAACTTCATCCAGGGGTACGATGCGTTGATGCGGTGTTGATGCGCGCTCAATATATCTTGCCCGTGATGCTAACCCTAATTTATGCAAAATATCCCGCACTTTGGTAAAATGACGACCTAGCTTCATAATTGCGGCGGCATCGGTCATCAGCAGATGTGTAGTCAGTTCTTCGGCTGGCAATGGGGCGGGTAAGACTGTGAGAATATCGGTGTAATAGGTGAAAGGTACACCCAAGGCTACCGGACAAGCCATTAGTGAGGAAACTCCGGGGACAACTTCTGTTTCGTACTGGTCAGATAACCGTGTGAACAGGTACATGAATGAGCCATAGAAAAATGGATCACCCTCGCATAGCACCACGACATCTCGACCGGCTGCTAAATGGTCGGCGATTGGTTCAATTTCCTTGTCATAAATAGATTTTGCCTTTTCTGGCTCCAAAGCGCGGGGGAGATGAAATAACACCTCGATTTGATTGCCAGGAAGATACTGCGACACGATCGCTCTAGCAATACTCTGTTTATCTATTGCTGATTGATAGGCAATCACGGGAGCCGCACGTAATAGCCGCAATGCCTTCAGTGTCAATAGTTCTGGATCACCAGGTCCCACACCAATTCCATAAAGACGACCTTTGTTTTTGATCATTATTCTTCCTCCGTTGCCAAGGCGTTAACTGCTGCTGCCGCGATCGCACTTCCACCGCGCCGACCATGTAAGGTCAAAAATGGGACATTTCTGCTGTCTGCTGCTAGTGCTGCTTTCGATTCTGCTGCACCGACAAACCCTACTGGAAAGCCTAATATTATAGCAGGTTTGTGAACTCCTTCATCAAGCATTTCTAACAACCTAAACAGTGCTGTGGGCGCATTACCAATTGCAATTACTGAGCCTTCGAGGTGCGATCGCCATAATTCCAGGGCTGCCGCTGACCTTGTAGTACCCAAACGCTGGGCAATATCCGGCACTTCTGGAGAGTTTAGCGTACAGATAACTTGATTGTTTGCAGACAATCGCCGCCTAGTAACGCCTTCGGCAACCATCCGGCAATCGCACAAAATTGGCGCTCCTGCTGCCAGTGCTGCCCTTGCGGATTGCACCGCTGTTGGTGAATATCCCAGGTCAGTGACAATATCCGTCATTCCACAGGCATGAATGAGACGCACAGCAACTTTTGCTACATCTGGTGGCAGCGTATCTAAGTTTGCTTCTGACCGGATGATTGCAAAGGAATTACGGTAAATTTCGTTAGCATCTCGAATGTAGTCGGGCATTCAATTTGGGATTTTAGATTGAATTGTGATTAAATAATTGATGTAATTGGGCGATCGCATACCGATTAGTAAATTCCCCAAAGGACTCATGAGGATTTAGGCGTTGAATTTTATACACCTTTAGCATCTGTTCTATTAATGTAGGAAGTTCGGCAAAAGTTACATATTTATATAGTTCACGACCGAATTTCTGATTGCTGTCACCCACATAAACGTGATAACCTTCCACAGTTTCATTATCAGTCTCAAAGCTGACACCAAGCAGAGTGATATCACTCTTGCTATGCTGGGCGCAGGATTTTTCGCAACCGGTGAAGTGGATATTAACTGGTTGTTGAAGAGTGACACAAGTTTCAAGATATTCTGCCAATGCCAACGCATGACTTTTTGTATCAGTGGCGGAAGCGGCGCAACCCCTATTTCCAGAACAGGCAACTAATGCACTTTTAATGTTAGTTGCTGAATAATCTAATTTTAAGAAAACAATTTCACTTTGGACATCGGCAACCCATCGCTGAGGAATATCTGTTAGGAGCAAATTCTGCCAAGGGGTTAGCCTGAGAGTGCCGTTACCATATTTTGCTGCTAAATCTGCTAAACCCTGCATCTGTCTACTTTCCAGTCGTCCAAGGGGCAAGATGACACCAATGTAAAATAAGCCTTGTTGACGTTGGGGATGGATACCAATATGCTGATATTTCCCCTCTGACTGCTCCCTCTTCCCTGCGTTCGTGCCACTGGTTAGGTCTTTTCTTGTTTCACGGTAAAAAAGGGGGAAAGGTAGACGTTGCTTAACTTCCTGGAGGTAATTTTCACAACCCAAAGTATTTAATAACTCCCTTAGACGTAGCTTGCTCGTAGTATTGCTATGAGCTAGATAGACATCCGCCAAAGCTGCCAAGACGGGCAAACATTCCTTTGGTAGTAACAAAATTCCCATATCGCTAGGCGGTTGTCCTTTCTCGCCTACACTGAGATAGAGACGAAAGTAAACATTATCGTCAACTAAGACAGCAGCGAACGCGATATCATTGAGGCGATCGCATACCTGAACTATCCCGCCACCATCAAAGCAAACGCTAAATTTTGCCGATAGTGCCGAAAGCGCCGGATGTGCAGCAATACAATTATCCCAACTTTGAACAAAAGGGCGAGTATCAATTAATTCCTGCGGATCGATACCAGCAGTCGGACTGGTCATAATATTACGGATGTGGTCTACAACAGGATTGCGAGAACCCAATCCCATATCCTGTAGGTGCTTCAGAACTTCAGCATTTATCCCCGTGCGGATTTCGCGGACTTGTAGGTTAGCTCGATTAGTCACATCTATATAGCCGCCGCCGGACTCGTCTGCTATATCTGCGATCGCACGACATTGGTGACTACTAATAATTCCACCTGGTACTCTAATCCGAGATAGTATCCCATCTTGGGCAGGTGTAGCATAAAACAAGCCGGGACAAGTGGCAAATTCAGATAGCAAGCTTGGAACTCCTTCCCTGTGCAACGCAGGGAGTAGATGGTAAGTGTGTCCTGAAAGTTGGCATTCTGACTTGGGTAATCCCATCACAGCTGCGGCACAGTCCCGGAATTTCACCGGAGTTTCCCAACTCTAAGTTTTAGTAATTTAGCATGAGAAGATAGTTATAAAGTTGAATGCTTCATATTTTGAATCAACCTGTCTACGCTGACAGAGTTCGCCGTAGTTCACATATCCCATCTCACTCCTGGTCTATGCCCGATTCGTCAAGAATACGATCAATGTCCCGCATTCCAGGCAGAATCCGCAGAACCTCCAGGCGCGTATCCTGAACTCTGTACACCACCACATAGACAGTCTTACCAATTAGCGGTGTTACTAATTCCCTAGTACCAAACACCCGCCCTGGTTTACCAAGGTTCGGCATCACCAACAACTTTTTGATAATTTGCTGTAGACGTGTCGCCACCTGACGAGCAGCTGACGGATTAGCATTAGCAATGTAGTCACGGATGCTTGCTAGGTCAGTAACAGCAAGCTCAAGAAAAACTAAACGCATGGAAATGGCTTTTCATTCTCCATTCCCCAAGTGTCGAGCCAAGCTGACACGTCCGAGCCTTCAATCCATTGAGCTTGTGGGCTATCAGCAATTGTCACCGCCTCTTGAATCATCTGGATTTGCCAGCTTGACTGTTCAACGTACAAAGCGATCGCTTCTGCCGCCAACCAAGACTTACTACGCCGTGTACTTATAGCAAGGGCATCCAACTTCGCCTTAATCTCTGGCGTTAATCTAACGGTGACAACTTCGCTTTGAGACATGAAAAACTCTCTTTTATTAGTTATTCTAGCTTGATGTATACGATGTATACAAGCAAGTCATACTAAGGTTCTGACAATTTGACTATTCAAAAACATAATTTTGAGCCACTTTCCAATAGCGAGAGAATCGCTTCAGGTCAATATAGCCATCATAGTCAAAAAATGGTTCTACTTCTAGTACTTGGACTGCTAGCGATCGCTCCATTTCTTTGCAGATATCGTCAAACCGGGGACTGGGACTGTTGGCTGTGACAACTAAATTCGCATCATGTTCTTTCGCAAAAGCTAAAATTTCTTGTGCCACATCGCCACGACGGATAACAACGGGTAACTCTAGCAAGCATTCGTAGATAAAGGTAAGGCGTTTGAGACTCAGTTGCCATTCCTCTATCAAAGCCTCGTCCCAAACCCAGATAGCTGGGGTATTCGGGTATTGTTGTAGTCCGGGGTTGTATGGACTAAGACAGTCTCCATGTACCCAAACAATTGTTTTACTCATTTTTCAGTTTTTGCCTTTCTTAGCACGTTGCCAACTTTGGCTATTGGCTTGTTTACTAAATTCCCCTAGAGGAAAAAGTCGCTGTTCTAATTCTTCATAACTACCTTCAAAATCACAATGACCGTAAAGGGGACATTTCTGGCAATAAACGCCTTCAGTGTAGCGTTCTAAGTTCTCACGATTGAAAAAATACGGTTTCTGACTAAAGGTGCTGGCAACCCACTGCCATGACATATTATTACTAGCAGGATCTCCATCTAAAAGGTGTTCGAGAAACCACTTAGCTCCTGCTTGCCAACGAATCCGCCGCCAATGGATAATATAAGCCGCTAGCCACATTCGGGCGTGGTTATGTAGATAGCCAGTTTCTCTTAAATCACGGCTAAAGCTGTCTATGCAAACTCTACCTGTGGTTCCTTGTCTGATATCTTGCGGCAATTCGGGTGCATATTCACCCACAATATAACCAGTTTTATACTCTTCCTGGTCTTGCCAGATTCCATCCCCTAACTTTACATACAATCGCTGCCAATAGTCGCGCCAGCCTAACTCGTTAATTAGTTTAGTCGCATCATTTGGATTTTGTACCCGCTCAAGGACATAATCCCGAATTTCTCGCAAGCTCAAAACGCCATAGCGGATGTAAGGCGAAAGTCGTGTCACCGCACCTGTGAAAAAATTACGTGTTTGCGCGTAACCTACTGGATCAATTTTTTGCAGCGCTTTTTCTGCCGCTTTGCGTCCCCCCACAGTTTCGCTGATGTGGTCATCGCGTTGTGCCGCAGTTGGGAATTGTTCACGGAGGTAGGCTATCAACTCATCGCGGTTAGTAAATTCGCGTTGCATAGTTGCTGAGGGTTTTAAAGAAACAATGAAGATTTTCTTTGATGATTTTTTGCT
>JBBSCU010000252.1:0-7923 GCA_038249935.1 Chroococcales cyanobacterium | reverse complement strand
GTGAGAAAATTTATAACTATGTCATTGCGAATGGAGCGTTCGCGCTTGCGTCTCGTAGAGAAGCGAAATGAAGCAAGCACAAGGGTCTTGAGGTTTTTACATTTTGTTACATAGTTCGGTTTATTTCAGCCCACCTACTTAATAGAACTTTCTTGAGTTTGGCAAATCATGAGGTGGTATATGTCAGGTTTGATGCAAAAATATACTTAGCGAAATCATCGAATGGAATTTTTTTAGTTGAATGTTAAATTATTTAAGCTCCCATCCCAGAATACCGCTTCAAACCTGCACGCCAAAGCAAACGATTTATACCCAAAAATACTAATATCCATCCCATAATTGACCAAAATCCCTGCCCTATATCCACGGGTAGCCCTACCAAAAGACTCGCAGGAAAATCAATTAAATAGGGGAAAGGGGTAAACATTACTATTTTCCGCACCGATTCTGGAAAGACCTCTAAAGGTGCTATCAAACCAGATAAAAATAGGTAAAACAACAACCAGAAATTCTCTAAAGCGCTAGCCCTTTCTGTCCAAAAGGCGAACATGGCAAAGGTGTACTGAATTATAAACCGCAAAGCAAAAGCTAGCACCGCCGCCAATATAAACAGCAAAAATCTATCCAAACTTGGTATCCAAAAAGCTTGGGGATAAAGAATAAAAAATAATCCCACTAATGGAAAAGCAAACGTTAGCCGAGCAAATCTTTCAGCAATATGCCCCGCAACATGATGCCATACTGGGTCTAGTGGTTGTAATAACTTGGGTGAAAGCTTACCTTCCACTACCTCTCTTTCAAAGTCCCAAATTACCCAAACAACTGTTAATTGTCTGACAATGAAAACCGTGATAAAATAACGCGCAAAATCCACGGGTGATAGCCCAAATTGACCACCTTGTGCAGCCTGTATCCAGGCACCCATGAGGATAATCGGCAAAGACCCAGCCAAAACCCATAAGATTAGTTCTGCTCGATACTCAACCATGTAGGCATAGTACACTAACAGTAAAGTTAGGGCTTTTCTAACAATCCGCTTCATTTATTCACTTCCCGTTACAAAAATTATCCACATACTCAGCACTTACTACACAACACCCGCTTTAAAAACTCGTCCAATTACTTCTTCTACAGGCGGTTCGGTGACAGTTAAATCAATTACCTCCAAATTTGCCAAAATCTCAGAAACGGTATGGGTGAGCGCCTCTCTAGACACCATAAAATGCACCGATCGCCCTTCTAAGAGTTTCACATCACCATAGGTCATAAGTTTTTCTATTGGTAGAGGTTGGGCTAACTCTATATAGACTTCTCGATAGGGGGCAAAACGTTCCAGCAGTCCATCTAAGCTACCGTCATACATCAGCCTTCCCTCGTGAATCAATAGCACACGTTGACACAAAGCTGTGATGTCAGCCATGTAATGACTCGTCAACAGCACTGTTGCCTGATAACGCTGATTGTACTCGCGCAAGAACTCGCGCACTGCTGCTTGAGCATTTACATCCAATCCCAGCGTTGGTTCATCCAAAAACAATACGTGGGGATGATGCAAAAGTGCTGCCAGCAATTCTGCCTTCATCCGCTCACCTAAAGACAGTTTCCGCACTGGTTGAGTAAGTTTACCTTCCAAGGAAAGCATCTCTGTTAATTCTCCCACCCGTCGCCGGAACTCTTTATCAGAAATGTTGTACACAGCAGCGTTAATTTTCAAAGAATCTAGCGCTGGTAAGTCCCAAATTAGCTGCTGCTTTTGTCCCATTACCAAGGTAATTTTTTGCAAAAAGGCTTCTTTACGATCAAACGGAATTTGCCCTGCGACTCTGACTGTACCGCTAGAAGGATGAATCAGCCCCGTGAGCATTTTGAGTGTGGTGGTTTTACCAGCACCATTCGGCCCCAAAAACCCCACAATTTCACCAGGGGCAATTTCAAAGGAAACATCCTGGACTGCTTTAATTGAGCGGTAGGTACGGCGAAAAAAGTGGTTGATTGTGCCTTTAAAACCCGGATTTTTAACTGCTACTGGATAAGATTTACTCAGATTTTCAGCAATGATGATTGACATATTTTTTATATTTAGAACCACAGATATAATACTAATTCGCTATGAAAATGCACTTGATTATTAAACGAACCGCCAAGTACGCCTTTTCTACGAGACGCTACGCGAACGCGCAGCGTCTCGTATTGGTTTTAGCGTAAACGTCCCGATCGCAATGTACTAACAATTAACCACAAACCTAATAAACTAGCGACTGCAAACAGGATGGTACTTAAAAAAGATAGCTGATTTGTCTGCGCTCTGGTAGAAATAATTGCCGCACCCATAATCAGAGAACCCACTAAAATACTAAAAGATAGTCGGTTAGCCGCATCGTCCATAGTGCGCCGCACGCCATCTAAACCCCGTAGCGATAGATTCCACTGTAAGGTTTCTGATGTAACTCGGTCTAATAACAGTTCGATTTGGCGGGGAGATTGCAGAGACAGACTTTTAATATCTAAGGCTGTTCGTAATAGCGATCGCACTGGATTATCCCCGATTAACTGGCGGCGAAACAAGTCTGTAATTAATGGTTTGATTTCATCAAAAAAGTTAAGCTCTGGGTTAAATGTCCGCGCTACACCTTCTAAATTTGCTATAGTTTTGGCATACAAACCCATATTACTAGGTAGGCGAATTTTATTGTTGCGAGCAACTTGTAAAACTTCATAAATTATCTGACTGAAGTTTATTTGGGTGAGGCTGACGTTATGATATTTTCGTAACATGCGATCGTAATCATTTTCTAACCGCGACAAAATTACTGGTTGAGCAGAATCTGATAGCTGCAAAGTTAACTGAGCGCACCTTTGAGCATCTAAATCAACGATCGCCAACAACATTTCTGTTAATATCTGCTGTGTACGGGGATCAAGTCTTCCCACCATGCCACAGTCTAAGAGGGCAACACGACCATCTCTGAGATAAAACAAGTTTCCTGGATGGGGATCAGCGTGAAAAAAGCCATCAATATATAGTTGCTGAAAAAATACCCGAAATAACAAAGTAGTTATTTCTTTCCGTTCTACAGCAGGGTCTTTACCATTGTTGTTACTGTTCAAATCCGCCGACAGAAACGGCACCCCATCCAGCCATTCCATCACCAGTAATTTTTCTGTGGTCAATTCCCAGTTAATTTCCGCAACCACTATTTGTGTGGGATCAAACCAACGACTTTTAGATAAGTTGCGCCGCAGTTGGTCTGTAAAACCTGCTTCCCGTTTAAAATCCAACTCGGCTTCTAGGGCTTTGGTAAATTCTTCGGCAATAGATTTGATTTCGTAGTTTTGCCCAAAGTCAGTCCGCGCCACTAAATCGGCAATCCCTTGAATTAAAGCAATATCTTGGGCAATAGTCAGATCAATTCCCGGACGTTGGACTTTCAGAGCAACTTCTCGACCGTCTGCTAATGTGGCGCGATGTGTTTGAGCAATTGATCCCGCCGCTACTGGGATCGGGTTAACTGTGCTGAAGGTTTCTGCTAGTGAACGTTTTAATTCTTTGCGGAGGACTATTTCTATCTCTGACCACGGAACTGCTGGTACTTCATCTTGTAAAGTTGATAGTTCCTCAATGTAGGCGGCGCTGAGTAAATCTGGACGGGTAGAGAGTAGCTGACCGAGTTTGACATAAACTGGGCCTAAGTCTACCAGGATATTTTTTAAAACCGCAGGTGTAGGTAGCTGGGGTTCATCAGCTTTGCCACCAGTAAGTAGCCTTCGCATATAGTCCCAGCCATTGCGAAGGAATACTTCAAGAATTTCTCGTTGACGGGGAACAGTTTGGGTGAGGAACATTTTTATAAAGAACTGCAAAGACGCAGAAAAATTAAAGAGGTAAGCAGCAGGGGATAACAATACAACGGAAGTCGCCTCTAGCTTTGGTACTGGTTAAAGTTTTGCTAGCTGCGCCACAGTCTTGAAATCTTTTTATGGATGATTGTACGGCTTCGTAGAACTTCTGTTCACTCAGCATTCGTTTGACGTAATTAGAACAGGAATCCCCACCGTGTAATAAGCGATGGGAGCAACTAAATCCTTTGGACGGGGAAATATATTTTTGATAGGCCGTAATAGACTCGATTACCATTGTCTTGGCGAGAGGCTGAAAGCTAATAATGTCCATAACTGTCAGATAAAATAACAGACAGTCAAGTTATAATGGAAAAATAGACTTTTTAGCCTCTGCCAAGGGTTTTAACTTTTATAGCAGATTGGTAAATCGGGAATCGCTTTGGAGAATTTTGAGGATCTGCTTGATTTCCTGGGTACGTTCTTTTTTGACAACTAAGGTGACATTGCGATCGCGCACAATCACCACATCCTCTAGACCAATAGTAACAACTACGTCTTCTGGATTCGAGGCATAAATAATCGCGCCTTGCGTATCCAAACCTATGTGGGTAGCGAGTTCCACATTGGGAGTTTCCTCTGTCTTCAGTAAGCGTTCGATGGCATTCCAATCTCCTAAATCATCCCAACCAAAATCAACTGGCAAAACGTATGCTAAAGTTGTCTTTTCCATTAGCGCATAGTCTATACTCTTCTTAGGCAACTGGGGATAGATATCAGGACCATGTTGCTCTAAAGGTTCGATAATTTCTGGTGCATGGGTATGTAGTTCCTTGAGAACAACCCCTGCCCGAAAAACGAACATTCCACTATTCCAGCTAAAGCGTCCCGTAGATAAAAAAGTCTCTGCCGTTTCCCGGTTGGGCTTTTCAGTAAAACGGTTGACATGATAAGCTGGCAACTCATTAAAGCTACCTATCTTTTCACCTTGTTCAATGTAGCCGTAACCGGTTGATGGAAAAGTAGGCTTGATCCCCAGTGTAACAATCGCTGCTGTGCTTGCTGCTAGTTGCGTAGCCGCGCTTAATGTGTGTGCAAACGCTTTTTGGTCAGCAATCCAGTGGTCAGCAGGGAAAAAGCCAATCACAGCGTCTTCTCCATAGCGTTGTTTGATTACTAAACTTGTCCAAGCAACGGCTGCGGCGGTGTCTCTTCCTTCTGACTCGATCAGTAAGTTTTGAACTGGTAGATCAGGTAATTGTTGTCGTACCCCTTCGGCTATCTGACTAGAAGTGATCACCCACAAGGAATCCCAATCGCCACCGAGTGCTAGCAATCGATCGGCGGTTGCTTGTAATAGGCTTCTAGAACTGCCATCAAGACTTAAAAATTGCTTCGGTCGGTCTTTGCGACTCAGAGGCCAAAAACGCTCACCTTTACCACCAGCAAGGATTACGGGGAACAATAAAGTATTCATGTTGTCATACACGCTTACCGAAGAACATTACAAGTTTACAGTGAGCTTTTCCACTGGCAATATTTGTAGCTTGGATTAACATACTTTTAGGGAGTGGTTGAGTGGGGAAATAATTGTGATAAAACAAATCGAATGGTCGGAAAATCCGGTGACATCTCAGCAAGTAGTAGAATTTCAAAATGAGGTGCGATCGCCGCAACTTCAACGGACGGAAAATCAAGTAACACCCGCACCAGTAGCAGACTTAGAGGAGGAGAATGTAGAACTAGACCAGCCAGCGAATCCCAACCGTAGCGTCGTCGAATCTGTGGGCGCGATTCCCAATCAGCTTTCTGAGAGACTGGGCTTAACCATACCTCGGTGGCTGTTGTGGATAATGACAGTTGTCATCGGCATCATCTTATCTGGGCTGCTGGTGTCAACATTAGCGCTGTGGACTCCTTTATGGAGCAATTTAGACCAAACAGATGAAGATTTAGGAACTGCTGATAAAAACGAGCAAAAAATCCCATTACCAGGGGAGTTATGGAGCAAACTCTCCCAGTATAAGCTTTCACGACCGATGAATATCTTAATTATGGGGATTGAACCGGTCAGTGGCACTGTTGATGGTTCACCAGAAAGCTTTGCGGGGAAAAGCGACTCCATGCTGCTAGCACGGCTTAACCCTAGTGAAAAATCTGTACGGCTACTTTCCATTCCCAGAGATACAATGATCGCCATCCCAGAAAAGGGAGAAAAGGGATTAACTAAGGTATCTGATGCCAATGCCAAAGGCGGCCCAGTCTTGGCAGCACGGGTAGTTAGCCGTACCTTAAATAATGCCCCAATTGATCGTTACATCCGTATTTCTACCAGTGGCTTACGGCAGTTAGTCGATCAGTTAGGCGGAGTAGAGGTATTTGTTCCCCAATCAATGGAATATAAAGACTCTAGCAGTCGGCTGTCGATTAATTTAGTTAGCGGCTGGCAAACCCTCAACGGCGAACAAGCAGAACAGTTTGTCCGATTCCGCGAACCAGGTTTGGGTGATCTGCCAAGAGTGCAGCGTCAGCAAGCACTAACAGCAGCGTTACTTCAACGCCTTAAAAGTCCCACAATCTTACCCAGGTTGCCTCAATTAACTCGCCTGATGCGAAAATACTTTGATACCAACCTGAAGATGGAAGAAATGATGGCGTTGGTCAACTTCGGACTCAACTTGGATCGAGATAATTTCCAAATGACCGTGTTACCAGGTACGTTTAGCCGTTTTAGCCAAGACCCTAATAGCTATTGGCTGAATATGACTGGACAACAGAGCCTGTTGAATGATTATGTTGGGGTAAATGTACCTGGTCTGAAGTCAGATATGCGCCGGGTTCCTAATCTCAAAATTGCTATTCAAAATGCTTCCAATCAACCTCAGTTAACTGAAAAAGTTATTGCTTATCTCAAACAGAAAGGCTTTACTAATATTTACAAAGTTCCTGATTGGCCAGATACTCAACGTCAAACTCAGATTGTTGTCCAAAAAGGCAACCGACGATTTGGGGTTGATTTGCAAAAAGTCTTAGGCTTGGGTCAAATTGAAGTGTCGGCTATTGGTGATTTAGAATCTGATCTCACAATCCGCATTGGTAAAGATTGGAAATAGGTAAGAGTCATTAGTCATTAGTCATTAGTCATTGGTTAAATGACAAAGCGAGAAGTCTGAGCGCCGGCTTTCGGCGATCAGAACTTCTGAGACTAATGACAAAGGACTGCTGATAAATAATAAAGTTATGAAAAAGATTTTGCTTCGGTTTTTGGGTTTGATTACGATTTTGATACTAGCATTTTTGTGGATAATACTTAATCCCAAACCGGCTTTTGCTCAGATAAACACTATCAACTACAACAATATAAATTTAGAAAATCGTGACTTTTCTAATACTGATTTGGCTGGCGTGACTTTTGTAGCGGCGGAAATGCGAGGGGCGAATTTCCAAGGAGCGAATTTAACCAACGCAATTCTCACTAAAGGAGTTTTATTAAAAGCAAATCTGGAAGGTGCGAACTTGAGCGGCGCTTTAGTCGACCGCGTGACTATGGATAGTGCTAATTTAAAAAATGCAATTCTTAAAGAAGCAACTTTAACGAGTAGCCGCTTTTATGATGCTGATATTACTGGCGCTGATTTTACAGATGCTTTAATTGACCGTTATCAAGTGTCGCTATTGTGCGATCGCGCTGATGGCATAAATCCTGTGACTGGTGTTGCTACGCGCGAGAGTTTAGGTTGTCGTTAGACAAAAAGCAATTATTTTTGCTTCCTGGCTTAGGCATCCAATTAGTTTGACCAGGATTGGTTCCAATACGGTTCGGTTAAGGTGCATAGTCTTTAAAGATCCCCCTTAGTCCACCTTAAAAAGGGGGAAATAGAGCCGTTTTTAGCCCCCCTTTTTTAAGGGGGGTTGGGGGGATCAAGTCTTAACCGAACTGTATTGGGATTGGTTCATCAAAACAGGTTTTTGTTTAGGCATTAACTGTTTGCCAAATTTGGCGTAGAGAGCAGGAATGACCAATAAAGTCAAAGCCGTAGAAGTAAATAAACCGCCCAAAACTACAATTGCCAACGGTTGCAGAAT
>JBBSCU010000251.1:0-8023 GCA_038249935.1 Chroococcales cyanobacterium | reverse complement strand
CTCAGTTGCAGGTCGATGCAACTCAGTTGCAAGTCGATGCAACTTAGTTGCAGGTCGATGCAACTTAGTTGCAGGTCGATGCAACTTAGTTGCAGGTCGATGCAACTTAGTTGCAGGTCGATGTTTCTTGGAGAGGTCAGTAAGTGTTTGCTTATATTGCAGTCCAGACAGGTATGACACGTCAGGTTGTAGACTGGCCACTAGATCGCATTTCCAACTAGAATATGTCATTTACTTCTATACCCTCGCTGCGTGAGCAACAACATCCCCTAATTCGTCAGCTAGCTGATTGTATTGAGGCAGTTTGGCATCAACACTTAGAACTATCGCCCTATCATTTGCCTGATGATTTGGGGTATGTGGAAGGTAGACTAGAGGGCGAAAAACTGACGATTGAAAACCGTTGCTATCAAACGCCACAGTTCCGAAAAATGCATTTGGAACTGGCAAAAATCGGAAATATGCTGGACATTCTGCACTGCGTCATGTTTCCCCGTCCAGAATATAACCTGCCGATGTTTGGTTGCGATTTAGTTGGGGGTAGGGGTCAGATTAGTGCAGCGATCGCTGACCTTTCTCCGATTAACTTAGAGCGTACCTTACCAGAGCCTTATACATCTGCACTGACACAGCTAACAGTGGTTAACTTTGCCCAACCCCGTGAATTGCCTGAATGGGGAAATATCTTCTCGGATTTTTGTCTCTTTGTGCGTCCTAGTTCTCCAGAAGAAGAAACAATGTTTCTCTCGCGGGTGCGAGAATTTTTAGACATTCATTGTATCCAAGCGATCGCTTCACATCCTGTTTCACTTGAACAAGTTACACAGAATATCGCCGGACAGCACAACTACTGCACCAAACAGCAGCAAAACGATAAAACCCGCCGCGTACTAGAAAAAGCCTTTGGTGCAGCTTGGGCAGAAAATTACATGACCACAGTACTATTCGACCTGCCAAATTAAGCCGCCATATCCTGTGCATATAGCGGTTCTCCACCCAGTAAAGTTGCTCCTCTTGGGGTTTCCCCAAGACCGCACTTTGCGCGAATGTTACCACGGGGAGTATCCCCGGTGGCGCATTTCGCGCTGAATCCCCCACTGATTGATTCTGACTCCTGAATTCTTCTTCAACCCCATTCCCTGTCCTCAAGTTCCTTCTGAGGTAACAATAAGGTGGCTTCAATTTCCTTTCGGATAGCAGGTGTCACTTCCGAATCGCTACGCAGACAATCGAGTAGTAGCTGATTGGCATCGTAGTAGCGTTGCAGTACTTGCTGTTGCTCAGGGCTAAACTGCCACTCGTGGTTAATATTGCGATGATTAACGATCGTCATCTTTAACTGTTCAGCCCAAGTTGAATAGTTCGTTTGCCACCACCGCTCAAACCGTTCTTGACTTTGACTACAATTGGGAAATTGGTCAGAGAGTTGTTGTAGGGATTTATGGAATCCAACATCCAGAACAGTGCCCAGAATGTTCGAGAGAGCATCTCCACAGGCATGGATGTGGGCAAAGTCCTGGTTCCCATCAATTGCACACTCTACCAGCAGGTCATCTAATGCCGCATCCAGAAACATCCCTTGGTCAAGGCTGCTGGCTAGGGCAAAGTGAGAAGATACATGAGGAGTCCGACTCAAAGCAAGGTAAAATGCTCGACTTGTGGCATCTTTGGATTTAGCTGGAATAGTGCGAGATTTTTGACTAGCCCAGGTCAAAAATTCTTGTAAATAAGCGTCTTGAGCAACTAGTGCATCAATTTGTTGCTTCATTAACAGTAGCAAAGAGTCTGCACTCCGCAGCATGGTAGACGTTAAAAAGAAGATTTCGCCCCAATGCGGGTCAGTGATGTGACTGACCAGACCTTCCAGCGCTTGCTCTAATCCCTGTAGGTTATGGCTAGCAACGATTTTCCTTGCCGTGAAGTATTCTTGAAACGCCAGATAGGAGAAGGAGAAAATTCCCCGCGATCGCTCTGCGAGTATCCCATGTTGGGCTTCCATTGCTTTCAGCGCTGCTTCACTTTCTATTTGCACTTCCTCTGCATCCATCGGCTCGTTGGTCAGATTCTGAATATAGTCGCCAATGTATTGCTCAACAACACGTTGCTCAAAAAAGTACTGACCCTTCTCAAACGTCGCCGCCGCAATTTGACTCAATAATTTGAGCTTTTGTGGTAATAAAAACCCTCGGTAAATGTCATCTCGTTCAATGCCTTTAGCTTCATCCCATTTGCCCAACAGAAGGTCTAAACCTTGCTTATAAAAATCAGTCCGCTTAATCGGAAATTTTTCTTGTCCGTGGAACACCCAGCAAGCAATATGCAGAAATAGGGGTTTGACGACGAGTTGGCGAAATTGCCAGTTTTCATCTAACTCCAACTTCTGAATAAACTGAACGCACTGCGCCTCACCATCTTGAGCGTTGGTCTTGGTAAACGTCACAAACCATTTTTGAGCGAAGGCTCGGATTTGTTCTGAGGTAAATGGGGCAATCTCAACATCGGTAAGACCTCGGACGCTGAGTTTTTGAGACGCTGTTCGACAAGTTGCTACCAAATGATTTTTGTGATACTTCTCTGAAAATCTGCGAATTTCACTTAAGACAGCATTGCTTTGTGGGTTAAGAACTTCATCCATACCATCAAGCAATAGTAATACTCTGCCTGCACTAAGCAAGGTTTCTATGACTGAAGGATCTGAAATTCTCGATGTGAGAAACTCTCGGCGGATGTAGTTTAATAGGCTAAACTCGTTGGTAATCTTAGACTCTTGGGCAAAATTTCTCAGTGTGATGAAGATCGGAATCTGATCCGCCGCAAATGCGCCTTGGTTACACTGAATGGCGAGATATTGCAAAAAGGTAGTTTTACCCACCCCCGGTTTGCCCAGTACCCGGAGCTTGGAATATGTTTCAACTACCTGCATACCGGGTATTTGTTTCTGGTCAACCTCACCTAAGCCAAAACGGTCAACTTCTTTTGGATCGAGCTTTTGCAGTTCAGCAATCTCAAAGTATTGTTGACTGGCAATTTCCTCTAAAATATTTACATCTATGTATATGTCATCGATCGCAACGGGATGACCGATATCTAATAACTGCAAAATACCACACTGGTCTTGAATTTTATCGAAGCGACGCGATCGCACTTTCTGCACTAACGTATCAATATCCGAAGCAGAGGAGTGGGGAGATTCTTCTAGTTCCAAGGATTCTGCCGGGGGATTGGTAGCAATCTCCCGCCAATTCAGTGACAACACGGTACAAATTTCAATAAAAGTATGACGCTCAACCGGACGACCACTGAAAAACCGCCAAATTGGTTGTCTAGTCTTGAGATTAACTTCCTCTGCCAGATAGTCTTGTGTCCACCCCTTGCAAGCAAATGCTCTTTTAGCCTCTTGAATCCCAGTGAGTGTTACCTGTAGCGACCTCTTGACCATAGGATAAAAACTCCGCTCCTCTAATCAGAAACTTATACTTTTATTAATATTTGCAATTTTCTAGCTTTTTCTGTGATTCTACGATTCTACTCGATTAATCTTATACAAAATCCCAGATAATACCTCAATTTTTTAACTATCGTTACAAACTCAAACATCAGACGTTTATCTTATACATCTCAAACGTTGACAAGATTTAAACTCAAACATTGATATCTACTTACTCCAAATCTTGGGTTTATCTTTGTACTATATAAAATAGTGCTTTTAATGTGATCCTATGCCTTCCTCAAAAAAATCCCTCACCTATCCATCCAGCTACAAGAGCAATCAAGTCGATAACTACCACGGTACTTTAGTTGCAGATCCTTACCGTTGGTTAGAAGATCCTGACTCTGAAGAAACAAGGACTTGGATTGAGGTACAGAATCAAGTTACTTTTGGCTACTTGAGTGAAATTCCTGCTAGGGAAAAAATTAAACAACGCCTTACCAAACTTTGGGATTATGAAAAATACGGTATCCCTTTTAAAGAAGGCGAATCTCTGCGAGACGGTTCTACCGAACGCTACTTTTATTTTAAAAATGACGGACTGCAAAATCAAAGTGTTTTCTACACCTTGAAAACCCTCGACGACCAACCTAAAGTTTTACTCGACCCCAATCAACTCTCAGAAGATGGTACTGTTGCCCTTTCGGGATTGTCTATTAGCGAGGATGGTAAACTTTTAGCATACGGTCTATCGACCTCTGGTTCTGATTGGCAAGAGTGGAAAGTACGCGATGTTGAAACTGGTGAAGACCTACAAGACCACCTGAAATGGATTAAATTTTCTGGTGTATCTTGGACACATGATCATCAAGGTTTTTTCTACAGTCGTTACGATGAGCCGAATGAAAAAACTCAATTAGAAGATGTTAACTATTATCAAAAGCTCTACTATCATCAACTAGGTAAACCACAATCGGAAGACGTACTAATTTACTGTCGTCCTGAACAGAAAGAATGGGGTTTTAGTGGCGATGTTACTGAAGATGGACGTTATCTCATAATCTCAGTTTGGTTGGGAAGTGACCACAAAAATTTAGTTTTCTACAAAGATTTGACTAAAGTTGATGCTGAAGTTGTAGAACTAATTAACCAATTTGAGGCAGATTACAGTTTTATTGATAATAATGATAGTGTTTTCTATTTTCGCACAGGTTTAAATGCGCCACGGGGACGAGTGATTGCGATTGATATCAAAAAACCTGTGCTGGAAGATTGGCAAGAAATCATTCCGCAATCAGCGGAAACTTTGGAAAGTGTTGGCATCCTCAATAACCAATTTGTTGCTGATTATCTCCAAGATGCTCACAGCCAAATCAAAATTTTTGACTTGAAGGGCACATTTATCCGCGAGGTAGAATTACCCGGACTCGGTTCAGCAGGTGGCTTTGGTGGTAAGCGTTATGATACTGAAACTTTTTATATTTTTACTAGCTTTAATACACCAGGCACTATTTATCGCTATGACATGGTAACGGGAAAAAGTACCGTTTTCCGCCAGCCGGAGGTTGATTTTAATCCTGATGATTACGAGACTAAACAAGTCTTTTATCATAGCAAAGATGGTACTAAAGTACCTATGTTTATCACTCACAAAAAGGGCATTAAATTAGATGGAACTAACCCCACTTATCTCTATGCCTATGGTGGTTTTAATGTTTCAATGACACCTGGTTTTTCTGTGAATCTTTTGGTGTGGATGGAGATGGGTGGTATCTATGCTATGCCCAATCTACGCGGCGGTGGAGAATACGGCGAAGAATGGCATCAAGCAGGAATGAAGGATAAAAAGCAGAATGTCTTTGATGACTTTATTGGTGCTGCTGAGTGGTTAATTGCTAATAAGTATACTAAGCAGGGTAAGCTAGCGATCGCTGGTGGTAGTAACGGTGGTTTATTAGTGGGTGCTTGTATGGCGCAGCGTCCCGATTTGTTTGGTGCAGCTTTACCAGCAGTCGGCGTTATGGATATGTTGCGGTTCCACAAGTTTACCATCGGCTGGGCTTGGACTTCCGAATATGGTTCAGCAGATAATTCGGAGGATTTTCCAAAGCTCTACGCCTATTCGCCATTGCAAAATCTCAAATCAGATACAGCTTACCCAGCTACCTTAATTACCACAGCCGATCATGATGATCGTGTTGTCCCTGCTCATAGTTTCAAATTTGCCGCCACTTTGCAAGCAAATCAAGCCGGTGATGCACCAACACTAATTAGAATTGAGACGAAAGCAGGACATGGAGCAGGTAAACCCACGGCTAAAATTATCGAAGAAGCCGCAGACAAATGGGCTTTTTTGGTGCGTACTTTGGATATTGAATAGCAGCTTTGTCGGGTGGGTTGCAATGCTTTTCGGATAACCTTAATAATCTCTCTTCTGTCCTGCGAAAAGGTTAAAGGTTAAAGGGTAAAGGTAAATTCAAACTCTTTCCCCTTGAACCCTTTAATTTACGATAACTGTTAAACTCCTACCAAAACAGCTTCTCGCAGCTTGGCAATCACATCAATCAAATTACCCGTGTTCAGGCGGTAACTCAGAGGATGGACAATTAACCGCGCCGTGCTTTCATACAGAATAGCAATCTCAATCAAACCATTTTCGCGCAAAGTCCGCCCTGTGGAAACTAAATCCACGATCGCCTCTGACATTCCAGTAATCGGCCCTAGTTCTACTGAACCATACAACGGCACTATTTCCACAGGTAAATCCAGACCGTGAAAATATTCACGAGCGCAATTGACATACTTAGAAGCAACTCTACCATGCGGTGGTAAATCTAAAGGCGATCGGTAAGAACTGGATGCTTTTACCGCCACCGACATCCGACAATGCCCAAACTGCAAATCCACTAAGTGAGCAACCTGCGGCTGTTTCTCCCGCAGCACATCGTAACCAACAACACCTAGTTGAGCCTGACCATATTCTACATAAACAGGCACATCCTGCGCCCGCACTAACAAACCTTTGGCTTGTCCGCTAACGTCAGGAATCTGAAGTTGGCGATTTCCTGAATCTAAAAAAGCACTAAAATCTAATCCCACAGATTGTAGCAAGCGGATGCTATTTTTAAGTAGTTCCCCTTTTGGCAATGCAACAGTCAGCATTCTATTTCTTAGTATCCTTGGCGTTCCGACAGTTGAATAATATTGAGAATATCTCTATATGCTTACCACAAGCAGCATGACAATTTTATTAGTTGATGATGAAGTTGAACTAACAGTCCCCTTAAGTCGCTTATTAACTCGTGAGGGTTACATTGTAGATGCCGCTTACGATGGGACAACTGGCAGCAAACATTCACAAGCCGGTAGTTATGACTTACTAATTTTAGATTGGATGCTGCCAGGAAAAACTGGGTTAGAGATTTGTCAAGAATTGCGACGCCAAGGTAAAACTACTCCGGTTCTGTTTCTTACAGCTAAGGATACTCTAGATGACCGTGTAGAAGGTTTAGATGCTGGTGCGGACGACTATCTGGTGAAGCCTTTTGAACTGCGGGAGTTATTAGCAAGAGTCCGTGCTTTGTTGCGTCGTTCCGGTTCTAAAGCCTATGAAACCATTACCGGACGCTTGACTGTAGCTGATTTAGAACTTGATTGTGAAAATCAAGTAGCCTATCGCCAAGGACGGATAATTGAACTTTCGCAAAAAGAAAGCCAGTTGTTGCAATACTTTATGGAACACACTGGACAACTACTAACTCATGCACAGATTATGCAAAATTTGTGGCAAGAGGA
The DNA here is from genome assembly GCA_038249935.1 of Chroococcales cyanobacterium. GTDB lineage: Bacteria > Cyanobacteriota > Cyanobacteriia > Cyanobacteriales > Nostocaceae > Nostoc. Next base: position 798 of record JBBSCU010000251.1, on the reverse strand, counting down.
ACAACCCAGTAGTAATGCGATCGCGGCATTAATTCGCTTGCTGCGCCGTAAGATTGAGGTAGGTAAAGAAACTACACTGATTCACACAGTTTATGGCAAAGGCTATCGTTTTGGTGCTTCCTCTGTGGAGTCAGTTTAACCGCCTGTTTTCAATTCACAAAGATTCGGTTAAATAGATAGGCAGAAACGGGAAAGGGAACTTTAGCGCAAGTTAAAAGCGGGGTACTAAATTTATCGTAAACCAAGACCGCACTGGCTCCCATACGGTAATTTAATTTTTACTAAGAGAGAGAAAACAATGGTCATCAGCCTGAGCTTTAAAGAACTCTTAGACAACCCAGAATTTATAGATATTGATGATCCAGAGGAAAAATTTGTCACGAGTGGAGTAAGCTGGCAAATGTATGAAGCGTTACTAGCCAAACTAGAAGATAATTCTCATTACCGTGTCACCTATTTGGATAAAATATTAGAAATTGTGTCACCGTCTATCAGACATGAAAATATCAAAAAACGTTTGGCTATTTTGATAGAACGCTATCTCTACTTAAAGCGAATTCAATTCAGCCCAATGGGGAGTTCCACAATTAAAAAACAGCTTAAGCAAGCTGGAGTTGAACCAGATGAATGCTACTCAATTTACGAGAAGAAGAATATTCCAGACTTAGCTATAGAGGTGAACATCACCAGTGGGAGCATTGATAAATTAGAAATCTATCGGCGTTTGGGAGTTGCTGAAGTTTGGATTTGGCAATTCAATCGACTCAGACTTTACCATTTACGAGAAGAAACACCATT
>JBBSCU010000250.1:0-8045 GCA_038249935.1 Chroococcales cyanobacterium | reverse complement strand
TACGTCTTTCGTAGGGGTTTAGCATTGCTAAACCCCTACAGCGTGGTCTATTTACGATCATAAAGATAATTAATAAAAGCCTGAAACGAGCTATTTTCGTTAATTCACATCACGGTTAATTTGTATAGTGCGTAAGTCCTAACAGTAATAAATTGTCAAATTTTAACCAATTCAAAAGATAAATTAGCACTTTAGGGTTCCGCTAGACAGATTAGTAAATGTAAGCATTGACAAATTTGTTTTAAAGATCAACTCAAGATATATAACTTCACACAGGAACCCAAGTGTGAAATATAAATTTCTAAAACCAACCCTGTTTATTCACAAAGTAAGTGTTTACAAATCCTTCAGGGGACTTATTCAAGTAGATCATGCCTTCAATTAAACCCACAAGTTGCATAATTATCAAGGCAATGCCGTAGGTGAAAGAACCCCCAACGACAGAAATCATTAACATGATAAAGGCTTCTGGAGCGTATCCTAGAATAAACTTATGAACCCCAAATCCTCCCAGGATAATGCCACAGTAACCAGCTAGAAGTTGTTTGGTAGGATGACTAGGGTTGAGATTTGCCATTATGAGTGTTGTTCCTTGATAAGTGAGATATAGAAATAAAATCTTTATTGTCACGACTTACGCAAACAATAGCCCAAACCCTTATTTTTGGGTAGAGGCAATTCATGAATTGCCCCTACCGCGTGTAATTTTGCGTAAGTCCTAATTGTGATTAAAGCGGGTAAATATACTTATTTAGTCAATAGACCTTTAGTTTTTCAGTATAAGTAAGCCCCAAAACGAATAACTAAAATCAGTGTGCTTCTATTGCAGAGGTAACGCAAAGATATCTTTCGGCATAGCCTGAAAATCTGGCGTTCTTTAATGAATTTTGGTGAATTTAATGATTGCAAACCCTGGTGTGCCATTGTTGCAGATTTTTAGGTAAGACACTCAATAATCAGCAAAAACTGCTACATACACCACTTTTTACAAGTCCATCAGTATTATTTCCGGATTATTTTGCGATCGCACCAATGACAAGATCAGTTGTGTGGCTAGCAATGCCTACGCTTAAACCTAAAAAAACGTGCATAAGTTAACAATTACACGTGATCACATTAATTTTAAGCGTAATATTATTGACAAAAAGAATTTCATCTTAAATTGTCCCGAATGGGTGAGATCAGTCTGTAGACACCTACTGAAAAGCTTTTTCTCAGGATTTTCTCAGCTTCAACTCAGGTTTATATGGATAAATGATACCTGAGTTTTGTATTTGCAACATAATGATGAGATTTAGGTAATGAGAATGACTTAATGCTTTATAGCTTCTAAGTAACTTACTCAGCCATATCTATCCTCAGAATTATTATCTTGAGCTAAACCCAATCATGAAGAAGAAATTATGAATCATCAAAGTACTACCGCCATATCAAAGAATCAAGCAATTCTCGCCATGACTGTTGGAGTGATATCGACTCTAACAATGGCATCAACAGTATCAGCAGCGACACTTAAAGTCACTGTTGAGAATGTAGCACCTCAAGAAGGCACTGTTTTGACCCCTTTATGGGTTGGCTTTCACAATGGTACCTTTGATATTTTTAACTTGGAGCAGCCTGCTTCAAATAGTCTGGAACGTTTAGCTGAGGATGGCAATACCGCACCAATTGCGAGTGCATTTTTAGCTAGTGGCGCTGGACAAGTTGAAGGGACGCTCTTAGGAGTTGGTATCAGCCCTACTTCACCGCCACTTATCCCCCCAGGTACACTTGCTAGCAAAACATTTGAGGTTGATGGCACTCTTGCTAGTAATCGCTACTTCAGCTATGGTGCAATGGTTGTCCCCAGCAATGATGCTTTCATTGCCAATGACAATCCACTCGCTTTCCAAATTTTCGACGATGTAGGCAACTTTCTGGGTGCTGACTTTATAGTTGCTGGAAATAGGGTTTGGGATGCAGGTACTGAAGTCAACGATGAGATTCCAGAGAATACTGCACTTCTTGGACAAACAGTGGGTAATACTGGCGTCACTGAAAATGGTGTAGTTAGGCAACATCCTGGCTTTATCGAAGGAGGTAATATTTTATCTGCATTTGGAAATGCTGATTTTACAACTTCAGACTACCAGGTAGCGCGGATCAAAATTCAAATGGTACCTGAACCAGCTATTACTGCTGGGCTTTTGATCACCGCTGGTTTGTTATTGCTGGGGCGTCGTTTTCGTTGCGAACAACCTTAATAGACATCTGGTGAAATTAAATATGCGTATCTAGAACCCTTGTAGAGACGCGAAATTGGACTTCGTCCCGCAACGCTTTCGCGTCTCTACATTTTTTTCACTCCTATGTCTAAATAGTGTACGCATATTTAGTGTTAATTGCCGCCTAGAATAAACAGACTTAATAATGTACCACTATTCCAGAGGCTGTGGAGCAGCATCGGAGCGAGGAGATTACGCGATCGCGTGTAAACTACCCCCAACACAATGCCTAATGAGGTCAGAGGCAGAATTTCCGATAAGCTGAGATGAGCGATCGCAAACAACAAACTACTGACAAGAATCGATCCCCACACGGGTAAGTAACGAGTTAGAGATGGTAGCAAAAAGCCGCGAAACAGAATTTCTTCAAAAAATGGCGCTGCGATCGCAGCTGTAAAGAAAAATATGCCAAGTGCTACACCATCTTGGCTTTCTAGTGCCAGTTGCAATAGAGGGTTACTACCACCCTGTCCTTGCCATAGCTGTTGATTAATCAAAGATACTACCACAACTATAGGTAAAGCCGTGCAGTAGCCCCCCAGTCCCCACAAAAACCAATTATCTTGAAAACGAAAGCGAAACCAAAATTCTGGTAGGGGAAAAAAGCGCTTGAGGGAGAAATACAACACTAACAGCGCACCCAATGCTACGAGTGAGTAACTAACCAAGACAGAAAACGCCTGAAGTCGCACATCAACAATGGGACGCGGGATGGGTAGCAGCGATAGCACTAAAGGTACAAAAATTTGCCCCATGAAGAAAAAGCCGACGACAAAAACCTGCAAAATCGTTTCACCACCCCAAGGCGTTGACCAAGGGACATCAGCATTTTGAGCTAGTAACGAGGTTTTTCCTTTCAACAAGCGTTGAGCAAATAAGAAAATCAGCAGTATTAGACCAATTAATGCTGCCAAGGTGGGAATAGTGGCAATAACTGCTAATTTAATCACCGCTTGAGCAGCAGATTCTTGTTGTGCAGTTTTAACTGCTGATAAAGCGTCTTGTCGTTGCTGGAGTTGGTATAGCTTAACCAAAGCAGTAGAGCGAAACCAACCTTCTAAATTCTTTTGAATCGGTTGTTGGGCATTTGGGAGCAAACGCGAAGGATTGCTCCACAGTCCACTCAATACAGCAGCAGTTTGTCCAAATTCTGGATTAGTATCTGAGCGTTGTTGTAATTCGCTCCAAGTCTTGAGGGCTGTATCTATTTGCCCTTGCTGTGCTTGTAAAATTCCCAGCCGCAAGTCTAATTCAGCCAGTAATTTTTGGAGTTGCTTGAGTGACTGCTGTAACTGTTGCTGTCCCTGTCGAGAGGTTTTAGTAGTGGGAGGAACGTCCGGTAAAGGTTTCGGAGGTGTAGGAGTTATTTCAGGTTGAGAGCGTAATTGTGCAAGTTTGGTGTTAACTTTGTCCAAATTAGCTTGAACTGATTGACGCGCCTCCTGATACTGCTTTGTAGCACCCTCCAGGGGTTGCTCACCAAGTATTGCATCCCGAATCGCCTGGAGATTATCATCACTGCTATCTTCTGATTGCCAAGCTTGGGCTTGTAGAGCAATATTGGTTTGGTATAGTTCTAGGCGACTTTGGAACTGAGGTTCTTGCCAACTACTGAATAAAGCCGAAACTGCCAATAGAACTGCTATAGGCGTGAGTATAAAAATTAAAATCAACCGCTTGAGTGTCATCTATCCCTCTTTTGCTAACCAGTGGGGAGCGCGTCCCCCTTGGAAATTATCGCAAGAAAAAGTCAGAGGTGGATAGATATCACTAATTAAAATGCAATTGCTGGTATAAGTGCAAGAATGTAATAAATTACTATATAGAAGATCCGGTAGCATTTACAAGCTATCCGGTAAGCGTAAAGCTCAGTCGCTTCTCCCAAGGGGAGACGCAAGCGCGAACATCTCTGAGAGTGTCAATTAGTCGTAATTTTAGAACCGTGCAAATTCATCCTCACTCAGAATTTCACCAGAGCAGCGATCGCCGTGAACAGGGTTTGCAACCATTGCTTGATCGCCTTGTCAGAACCATGCAGCGCGATGAATTAGTCCGGCAAACAACCAATCAACTCAGAGAATTGCTTCAAGTTAATCGGGTGGTGTTGTATTATTTTTATGGACGGTGGCAAGGACAGGTGACTTTTGAATCTTTGAGTTCTCAAGAATTCTCAATACTTGGTTCCACTGGCCCAGATGATTGTTTTAACGACGAGTATGCTGCTTTATACTTAGCAGGACGGGTAAAGGCGATCGCTGATATTCAATTAGAGCAAATCCAGCCTTGTCACCGAGATTTTCTCAGCAGTATGCAGGTTCGCGCTAACCTAGTTGTACCAATTTTAATACCTAGAGGATTATGGGGATTGCTAGCGGCACATCACTGTCAAGGAACTCATTATTGGTCGTCATCAGATATAGAAATGATGCAAGCAGGGGCGCAAACTCTAGCAACAGCCCCTTACATACTAGAAAGTTAAAATAATTCGTAGTAAGGATAAAAACTGTGAAATTTGGTTACACGGTTATCTGGGTAGAAGATGTAGTTAAAACGGTTGAGTTTTACGAAAAAGCTTTTGGTCTAGTTCGTCGCACTCTCCAAGATAGGGGGCAGTTTATCTGGGCTGAAATCGAAACCGGAAATACCACACTAGCTTTTTCCTCCAGTAGCGAAGCACAGAAGTTATTTCCTGGCGGCTTCCATGCAAACGATGCTACACAACCACCAGCATTAATCCAGATATCATTTATCACTCCTGATGTTGGTAGCGCTTATATGAGAGCGATCGGAGCAGGTGCAAAAGCATTAGATGCCCCTAAAAATCAGCCTTGGGGACAAATGATTGCTCGTGTCCGCGATCCTAATGGCGTGCTGGTGTCGTTGGTGAGTGGCTAAGTAGCAAATGAATTATTTGTTGATTAGGGCATCAAACAAGCAAAGCTATAATTACCGTAGCCTCTAGCAACGTTGCATTCTTCTATGAATGGTAGGCTACTACTCAAAGTTACCCAATAATTAAGCGGCTTGTTGTTTTTTCAATTCTTGTATCAATGTTTGACATTGCTTACTAGCATCTCTGGCTTGTCGCATTAAATCAAGTCCTTGTTTCCGGTTTACTTTTGATACTTCTACGGATTGACGGCTTAACTCGGCTGCTCGTTTACCCAATTCCTTGATTTTGGCTTTGAGTTCTTCCATCATCTTTTAACCCTCTAGCTCTGAGATTACAGCATCCAAATTTTCCATTTGTTCATACAGTATATCCGCTCTAGTTTGGAGTAAACTAGCGTCATCAAAACCTTCTAACTCTAACTCAATTTCGGCAAGGTCGTATAATTCTCTTGTTATCACTTCGAGTTTTTCATACAGTCGTTTCAATGAGTTAAGCGTCGTTTGTTTCAACTTGGTACTACCTCACATTGTAAAAATTACTCCCACAGGTAGATTTTATATCGTGTAGATTATAAAAATCTTTCTGAAAAATACGACGGATTAGGCATTGAATCTGGAGACAGTATTTTACTCTTTATGTGATGCATTGAGTTTTGTGCTAATGCGTCAGCGCGGGATTACAGAGGCATTGTCTACTAATCGGCATTTCGAGCAAGAAGGGTTTATCCGCTTACTGCGACCAGCAGGGGCTAATACGACAATGAAAAATTTTATGGATTCTAATGCTTTGCTGTGTGCAGCGATCGCAAATCACATTACCACTAATCCTCAACAACGGATTACTTTTGCTGAATTCATGGACATGGTACTATACCACCCTGAACACGGCTATTATTCCAGCGATGCAGTCAAAATTGGCTTTCAAGGTGGTGATTTTTTCACCTCTCCTAACCTCTGTGCTGACTTTGGCGAGTTACTAGCAGAACAATTTTTGCAAATGTGGGAGATTTTAGGGCGACCTGTACCCTTTTCTCTGGTAGAAATGGGAGCAGGTCAAGGACTGCTGGCGTTGCATATCCTTAAATATTATCAACTGCGCTACCCAGATTTTTTGACTGCGCTGGAGTACATCATTGTTGAAAAGTCCCCAACTTTAAGACAAGAACAGCAGCAACGCTTGGAAGATTTACCCGTGCGTTGGTGCAATCTAGAGGATATACCACCGGATGCGATCGCTGGCTGCTTTTTTTCTAACGAGTTAGTAGATGCCTTTCCAGTGCATCAATTCATCCTGGAGAAAGGGGAACTACGAGAAATTTATGTGACAATCCAACCCCCTTCCCTAGAAGCTAAGGAAAAATCTTTCTCCCCTCCCCTCGTAGGGGAGGGGTTGGGGGAGAGGTCAAATTTTGCATTTGTGGAAGTCACAGGCAAACCTTCAACGCCTCAACTGGCCGAATATTTGGATTTAGTAGAAATCAACTTTGCTCAGAGTGTATATCCAGATGGTTATCGTAGTGAAATTAATTTGGCTGCTCTAGACTGGTTGAGTATGATAGCAGACCGCTTGCAGCGAGGCTATGTGTTAACAATTGATTATGGCTACCCCGCCAGTCGTTACTATAATCCCAGGCGATCGCAAGGAACGCTACAGTGCTATTATCATCACCGTTTCCATGACAACCCCTATATTAATATTGGGCGACAAGATATCACTGCCCATGTTGACTTTACGGCTTTGGAACGCTGGGGACAGAAATGCAAATTAAAGAATGTTGGTTTTATCCAGCAGGGGTTATTTTTGATGGCGTTGGGTTTAGGCGGACGCATTGCTGCCCTTTCTGATCAACAGCAACCCCTCTCGCAGTTACTACAGCGACGGGACGCACTACACCAACTTTTAGATTCCACAGGACTAGGTGGTTTTGGAGTCCTAGTTCAGAGCAAAGGTCTGGATAAGACAGAAATTTCTCAATCACTAAAAGGATTGACCGTGCCAGAGTAAACGTAAATTTGAAAAGTTAAAATTCTCTTTAAGAATGTACTATCAGTCTTATCTAGACTAGGATAACAGTGATTAGTGTAAAGTTAAACACATTACAAAAGTAATAATTATGACTACTCATGACCTGCTAATGTTAGTAACACTACTTACCCCTGGTATTTTACTTTCAGTTTTGATAATGGTGACTTTTGCCGCCGGTGGTTGATCGCCAGATACGGAAGTTAATAGTCAGTAAACAGTATTCAGAGATCACTGTTTACTGTTATTAAAATTAAACGATAAAAACGCGATGTCTGTCTTGAAAAGTGACGCTGTACCAAAGGAACGTGAAAAATGAAGGTGGCATTTCTGGGAACTGGACTGATGGGACTACCAATGGCTCAAAGGTTATTAGCCGCAGATATACAGCTAGTTGCCTACAATCGCACACCAGAAAAATTAGCACCATTACAAGCAGCTGGGGCTGAAATTGTCACAGATCCCCGCCACGCCATTCGTGCTGCTGAGTGCATAATCCTCATGCTCACTAATGCCTCAGCCATTTATAACGTGTTGCTTTCAGATACTGCTTGGCAAACTCTGGAAGGGCGCACTATAAGGCGTTGCAAAGAGCGATCGCTAAAAGCAAAAATTCTTGCAGAGATTTCGGATGTACTGTTTCTACACAGGTGAAATAATCCTTTAAAGAAATTCCCTCAAAATCTTCCATTACTAATGCATAACCATTTTGGTAGGGTTCTAGGTAGGGTGTTGATTTTGATGAAATTTCCCAGTTTCTAGTTCATGCAAATTTTGTGTCTATGTGAACGCAAAGTCTATGCTAGATAAGCTTTTACCCAAACAGTTACCACGTATTTAGCATGAATTTTTACCCTCCAAAAAGG
>JBBSCU010000249.1:0-8102 GCA_038249935.1 Chroococcales cyanobacterium | reverse complement strand
TTTTATACAAAAGTGATTGGAGCGATGCCGATTTACGCAATCCAAGGCAGAATCAAAGTGTAACTGTGCAACATCACAACGACCGTCGCGCAACTGTGCGAATTGATTTGTCTCCTTCAGGAATGGCGATTTTGGCGTAAGGAAACACCATAATTTGGGCAAAGCTTTGGGTAAAAACCGGGTTTAAATTTACAAACTTTTACTAAAAGCTTTGCCCCTGCAATTACTAAATATTTCGTTTCTAATTTTTATATACTTTCTTGTAAAACCTGACTCATATACTTTACAAATTCACGACTATCCTCACCATTATGTCTTTTGAGCCGTTTCTTAAGTTTAATTTCCATAGAACTATTAATATTAGGGCTTGGCGTTCTATTCAATACAATACGCGCATAAATTTTAAAATCTTGAATTTCATCTATTAGTATATTTATAGATGAATCTATCTGAGTAAATGCTTTTTTTAAGTCCTGTCCCTTTAATTCGATAAAAAATGCTAGTTTATCTTGACAGTCCAAAATTAAATAGTCACATTTTTCACCTTCTCTAATTAAGCAGTTATCGACCCGAATTTTGCAAAACTCTTTACTGCTGTCATTGGTAACTCTGTATTCTTGTGAATTACCAGAATCTTTGACAACTATTGTTCTTCGAGTATCACAATATTCTGTACATTCACTTTGCCTAAATAAATCGTTGCACATTTTCAGTTTTCTAAGTTGAATAAATCATTAAATTTGTTATTAATTATACTGGAGGCACTATCTATTTTTTCTGCTTGAATAAGTTTAAGTTCTTCATCAAAGATTGATTCACAGTGATTTTCAGAAATAAAGTAAGCTGAAGTACGGTTCGGATCAATCCAAATATTTTTATTTACAATGCTCTCCACAGCTTCTTTTTCCATACCAACCTTATTCGTACCGATTTGGTAAGCATATAACAAATTGTTAAAAGACGATAGAATGTATGGACTGTGGGTAGTTACAACTATCTGATTATTATTAATATTTGCTAGTAAACCAATAAGTTCTACTATATCACTTTGTGTTTCTGGATAAAGATGTGCTTCCGGCTCTTCAAATACAATGAAGACACTTGTTCCATCTAAAATATATCTGAATATAAGCAAAAGAATCCAAACCGACTCCTGTTGTCCTGAAGAAGCATACTGTAGTTTCACATACTGCTTATCGTTCAGGTAAATTCTTTCGCCATCAGCTTCAAAGCGGTATTCACCTTTCAGAATTTTTCTAATAATGGTAGCAGCATATTTTATCTCACTCAGGTTAGCTTCTTCGCTTATTAAACTTTCTCTTTCTTCAATTAGTATATTCAATGTATCTCTGAAATAAAGTTTTAATTGACTTATACGTTCTACAAAAGATTTCATAAAGAAATCTAAACTATACGGTTTTATATCCTGAAGCTGATCGGCTAAAGTTGATATTAAGCTTCTACCAGAAGGGATAAATATTGGATATCTTGTATCTTCAAATAAATCATCAATATGTGATTTAATCGTTTTGAGATATAGAGTTTTTTCTGAGTCTATTTCTAATCTTTCCTCTAAGGTTAAATAACGAGTTTGCCTTCTTGACATCCTCTCATTATAATTACGCATATTTTTAAATATCACATTCATATCATCCAAAATATTGGAATTGAAATTTACATCTACGAAACCTTGAGAGTTTAAAGTAATTGTTATTTCTTTTTCAGTAGAGTAGTAGTATTTCAGACTAAACGGCTCCATCTGCTTAGTCGTACCAAAAAAATCTACAAATCTTTTCCTCAGATATTTTGAAAATTCATTAATAGGTCGCTCAAGCTGTTCATTGCTGACATCAAAAATGAATCTACTTAGTTCGTCTTTAATAGATTTGAATATAAAAATTGACTTACTAAGTGTACTTTTTCCACTCGCTTGGGGACCAATCAATAACATTACATCCTTGACATCCGCTTCAAATTTATTGATAGGCCCAAAATTTTCTATAGAAATTCTTTGCACAACTATGAGAATTCAACTTAGATTGAAGTACTAAATTACTAGTAGCAGTGTAGCATGATCTATATTGCAACACCCTGTACTTTAGAAATACAGGGTGTAATAAGGATGAATAAGCTATATTTTGCGTGATTCCCAGTTTCTGTTTACCTCAAAGCCAATCTCGATAAGCTGATATTTCATTTACGCTGATTTCAAACGGCATCCCTTTACCAAATGGCGGATAAACGCGAATTTTGCCATTAGCAGCAAACCGCTCTAACCTATTACCTAACTGGGCAATATTGCTGACTATATGCCAGTAAGATAATATGTCAGGGCAGTCAATAATTAATGTTAGGATGCTAGCATTTGTTGTGAGATACCACTGACAATTAGATAACAAAACTCGCGTAATGCGATCGCAAGCTAAATAAAAGCATCTGCCAGTAGACTGTTCTAGCTCCATTTGCAACATTCCATCCTGTTTTGTTACCTCAGTTGGAGGTAAATCATCGGGAGGAAGCAGGTATAGTTTAGAAGACATAATTTCGCACCTCTTGGTTGTAGCGCGTCAAACTCTCCAGGTTTTTTTGCATATCTGAAGACGAGGGTTTGAGTGCTAGCGTACCTAAATTTAATTCGTCCTGAAATTTCTTGATTCTGTCTCGACAAGTCTCCACATCACCGATAATTGAGTTCTCAATCAAATAATCTTCGTCAAAACAAATGTTTGTGCGATCAAATATTTTTTGGTTGGGATTCGCACTATTCTGTAATACTTCAGCCGAATTAGCTGTCATTTTCTGGCTAAATTTGCGGATGAAAGGTAACGCTTCACTCACTGCTTCATCAGATGTTTTGCCAACATAAAAGAAACGTGCCAGCACAAAGTTTTCTGCACCACTAGAATTTAAGGCTCGATATTTGGTAACAGTATCCTTCAATCTCTCTAGGGAAAATGGCGGCCCACCCATCAAACTGAAGGAATGTTTAGCGGCAAACTCGATACCATCATCCCCGCCAGTGGCAACATATACTGGTATTTTACTCTGCAATGGTCTTGGGTAAATTGTTAAGCGATCGCATTGAAAATATTGCCCATTAAATGATACATCAGTTTCATATAAAAGCTTTTGAATTAATGCGATCGCCTCTAACATCTTGGGACGGCATTCACTTGGTAATGTCGCAAAATGCTTGTTTTGTTGAGGAAATGGGCCGCCTTTAGCAACTCCAAATAATAATCGTCCATTGCACAAGTTATCCAAAGTGGCAATATCTTCCGCTACCCTAATCGGGTTATGGAATGGCAGTAGCACCGCCGCAGTGCCTAATTGGATAGTTGAAGTCAATCCTGCCAAGTGTGCCATTAACAGCAACATGGACGGGCTGAGATTGGATTCACTAAAATGATGCTCACTCACCCAGGCTTCTTCAAAACCTAAACTTTCCGCCTGTTTTACCAGCGTGACTTGCTCAAAGATGGCACGACGAGCATCTTGGTGATAATTATCGTAATTGCAGAAAATTCCAGTTTTCATTACTTGCGTTCATACTTGAATGACTAAGTTCCAACCCACTGCAACTCCAACCATAGGCGTGGGTTATTTTGTTTGACCTTCGACATCGGATCGCGCAACAATCGCTTGGCATTCATGCAGACTACTTGGATTAAACCCATATTGTCTGCTACTTCTCTGAGTATTTCTTTTTGAGCTTGCACACAGGAAATCATTTCGTCAGAGCAATAAATTCCTATATATTGCAAACGTCTGGCAGGTCGTCCCCAAAAACAGGTGATGACTTTCACATAACACCCATCCAGCAATTCCCCAACTTGTGGATAGTAATGGTTGACGACTCTTGTGAATTCTTGGGCTAAGATATCTTCAGCAATCATTGGAACTGATATTTCTGTAGCGTCCATCACGCTATTTAATATAACATAATTTTGCCAGTTAAATATGACAAAATAGCTTATTAAGCTTAAATAAAATATTAAATATCATCAGAAAAAGAGGTGTACCTTATTTGGTATCACCTCATATTTGCGTAAAGCATCTTTATTTTGAGTAAAATATCAACTTTGCTGAATCAAGGGATGAAATTTTATGTACTAAAATCTAAAACTCCTTATACTCTCTGCGCCTCTGCGCCTCTGCGTGAAATAAATCATCCCGCAAATATGCAACTTTGAATACTTCTAACTTTGGCAAATATAATTAGCAGCTATACAGACAAAACCCATCTCCGTGGGTTGCAAATTCCTGGTATAGCCGCGATTTCTAATCGCCAGATATATTTGTAAAGGTGAGATGCACCCAAATACTCTGATATCAAAAATTATGAATTCAAATAAAATGTATTTAATTAGCACATTTTAATGTTGAATTCTAAATGTTTAATTTTTAATTATTATCGAGCATTGCGTTCACAAACTAAGACTTCTGCTACGATATCCGGCACATTTATAAAGTCCGTAAATCCTTCAGAACTACGGATTGGTGATATAAAAGTATAATTTGGGTCACACACTCCATTATCATATACTTGAATAAACCACCTATCTGGAAATCCTTCTACACCTAATTCCACAGTGTACCAACTCTCGCCAATCAGACGAGAGTTAAAGATTGTGAACCATTCTCTATTCTCTTCTGAAATATTCCAATCTGCCATGAGCAGTTCTAAAGCTATTTGTCCCGCATCCGTTGAAGTCAACAGCATTTTTACTCCTTATTTGCAACTTCAGGATTTGCAACTTCAGTATTGGGAACTTCCGGGTATAAACCCAATTCTTTAGCTAGCTCACGCGCCACAAAAAATAAAAATTGGGCACCATCTTGATTGCCTTCATGGGCAAACATAGTTGCTACTTGTAACATTGTTTCTACAAAACCAGAATCAATCAATTCTGGCTTAGATTCTAAAATCTCTGGCTCCTGTCCATTCGGGCATCTGAGTAACTCATCAATCAGATTAAAATACAGGCTTTGGCGTTGTTCTGTCATGGTAATATTGTTGACTTGAGTGAGTAAATTGTGAATTGATTACTGTTCGATACTTTGCCGCCACAGCCTTTCTAGCATTTCAACTTGTTCTCTTAAAACAGCCGCACGATGAACAAGATATCTGTCGTAAAAGAGAATCCCTAACCCAACACAAATAGGGATTAACAAGAAGAACCATTGCAGGATAGTGGCAAATTTATATTCTTCAGCAACAGTCAGCATTTGATAAACCACATTACGATCAGAGGATTGGATGCTAGTCTGAGGGGAATGTGTACCCTCTTTCTGGGGAGTCAAGGCGGAAGCATCTGTATTAGTTTTGTTAACTTCGCAAGCTAAATTCTGAGATTTTACTAACTCCAGATGTTGTTGCCAAACTATGCCAAATACTACTATTCCTGGAGAAAGCACTGTTAAGGTAACTACGCAAACTGTAAGAACATTTAAAAGTTTGGCTTTCATCTTCGCTCTCCCTTGCTAGGTAGTATACACCCAGTAAGAAAATATCTTTTGCTGTTTATCTAAAGTAGGTATATATTTCTACTTTTCAAACAGTTTTGATATTAAAATATGTGTAAACGGTAATTTTCACAATTGTTAGTTATCAGTTATTTTTCTAATTACCACTGACCACTGACCACTGAAAAGTTACCAAACTTTTCACAAAATGTAGGATTATTCGGTCAGAAATAACGCACTTAGATTCTGGAATCTGGTTTCATCCTACTCTCAAAAGAGAGATTAAGAAGTCCCCCCTAGTTCACTAAGCTTTCGCTCAGGAATGTTGGGGGGTAGAGGGGAATCTCTGCGTAAATCCTATACGATTTATATCAGCCGCTCTCCACTAAACAGTTTATCTCAGCCCCGTTAAGATTATTAAATTCATTAGAATAGTACTCAAAGCTTGTAATTCCCACCCGATAAGTCTTACAAAATTTTATTGGGGTATGGGTGCTAGTGTTTTTAGGACGGGGTTCTAGTATTTTCAAGGTGGGGTTCTGGTATTTCTGCACTCAACTTAAACGCAATGTAGACAATGGTTAAGGATTGTTTTTGATGCAATTATGGGCGGACAAAACCTGCACTCAAAAGAAAATATCAATGTCTCTTGATAAATATAGACTAATAAATTAAGAAAAACAATTAAATGTTTTGAAAGGAGATTATATTTTCATAACAAATAGAAAATAATGGTAAAAGTTATGCTTATATACAGAATTTTAGAAACCAAATCTTAGTCCAAAAGGCAATAGTTAGCAATTCTAAATGGTAAAATATAAGTATGGCGCTATAAACATCAGTTAAGGTGAAAATCAATGGAAACATCTGATAAAGGTTCTTCCTAAACTTTCATATTTTGTGGTTTAGTTAGAATACATAGTATATGCACTCATTGACACTAGACTACAAATTAAATACACAAAAGCTTATTATTATAAGTAAATACTTTGTACTAATATTTAGGATTTTAGGAGTTAAATAATGCGGATTGCTCAAGACGTAACAGAACTTATCGGACGAACTCCTTTAGTTCAATTGAATAAGATTCCTCAAGCTGAAGGAGTAGTAGCAAGGATAGTTGTCAAATTAGAAGGGATGAACCCGGCGGCTTCGGTGAAAGACCGTATTGGTTTAAGTATGGTACTCTCAGCAGAAGCAGCTGGCTCAATTTCCCCTGGAAAAACCATTTTAGTTGAGCCTACTTCTGGTAATACAGGAATTGCTCTAGCAATGGTAGCAGCAGCGCGTGGCTACCGTTTGATTTTGACAATGCCTGAGACGATGAGCCAAGAACGACGATCTATGCTTAGAGCTTATGGTGCAGCTTTGGAGTTAACACCTGGTGCTGAGGGAATGCGGGGAGCTATTCGCAAAGCTGAAGAAATTGTGGCTAATACTCCCGATGCTTTTATGCTGCAACAGTTCCGCAACCCCGCCAATCCCAAGGTTCACCAGGAAACCACCGCAGAAGAAATTTGGGCGGATACAGATGGGGAAGTGGATATTGTTATTGCTGGGGTAGGTACTGGTGGGACAATTACTGGGATTGCAGAAGTACTTAAAGGGCGCAAGCCGACTTTTCAAGCGATCGCAGTTGAACCCAGCAACAGCCCAGTTCTCTCTGGTGGTGAAGCCGGTCCCCATAAAATTCAAGGTATTGGTGCCGGATTTATTCCAGATGTTCTCCGCCTAGAATTGGTTGATGAAGTAATTAGAGTCAGTGATGAACAAGCGATCGCTTATGGGCGACGGTTAGCAAAAGAAGAAGGCTTATTGTCTGGGATATCCTCTGGTGCAGCTTTGTGTGCTGCAATTCAAGTAGGTAAACGTCCAGAAAATGCCGGACGTTTAATCGTGATGATTCAGCCTTCCTTTGGCGAACGTTACCTCAGCACACCGATGTTTCAAGACTTATCCTTAGAAACTGCTGGCGTGCGTTAAGGAAACCACCAAGAGATACAAAAACTGAGGAGCCAAAAGTCACGATTCTTCTGGCTCCTCAAATGTATTTATATACTTTTGGGTACTTGAGTTAGCTGTACACTTAAGGTTTTTTTCGTGCGATCGCTAGTTTAACCATAACAAAAGTTCACGTTATAATGATATTTTTATCTATCTTAAGATAGATTTTAAAAGCCAACAGGA
The DNA here is from genome assembly GCA_038249935.1 of Chroococcales cyanobacterium. GTDB lineage: Bacteria > Cyanobacteriota > Cyanobacteriia > Cyanobacteriales > Nostocaceae > Nostoc. The sequence continues at coordinate 449 of JBBSCU010000249.1, read as the reverse complement.
ACAAATACAATGTAGTATCAACAACAGTATTTTATGTTCCTGATAGATTATTTATAAAGTAAATTTTAAGATATTAACTGGTATGTGTTTCTGGTAAAGCATAAATTAATGCATCCAACATTGAAGTAAATGTTGGGCTTTGGTTTGTAATAATCAAAGTTTTTTTAACCTAGAAATCCATCTAGCGTGCTGGCTTTGTCAGCTAGACAGGCTCAATCTTTACTTTATAAGTCATCTTTGATTCATAGCAATCATTTAGATTCTTCTCTAGTGCTTTGCACAACACATTTAGCCTTTACTTCGTAAGCCCCCACTATAGCGGTGTGCAGTTTGGTGTGGGGATATATACCAGAATTCTAAACCGTATTTTACAGTAGCAAACACGGTTTAGGCAGTTCACTATTTTCTATCAATTGGTAAAAATGAAAAATTCGTTCTTTATTAAGAGT
>JBBSCU010000248.1:0-8156 GCA_038249935.1 Chroococcales cyanobacterium | reverse complement strand
CTGGGTTTGGCATCGTTTTGAAAAGAAGAAAACACATCTGCGCTAAAAATTTAGCTTAAAAATGCACTATCCCAACTCACATTAAGTCACAGCTTGCTCATAATTTTGACAAAACTTAACCAACGTCAAGGGTAATACTTGGCTTAACTATGGTTTTGGATGTTTTTCGCAAAGGCAGTAAATCCTGCCTTTTTTTTATAAATAACCAATAGTTCTCATTCCATACCTCGTTGCTTAAACATTTCCATCAATTTACGTTTACGAGCGTGGGCTTGTATGAGCTTTTCTCGATAGCTTGACCAATCAGCCTTCTTTCCAGATTCCAAGTAGGCAATACGTGCCTTTTTCAACCATTCAACCGCGTAGTAGTAGTATTCTGCTTTACCTGCATCCATAATCTTTTCTGCACGGCGACAAGCATTAGCAATCACCCAACCAGGATTGTGAGGGATAGCAGCATTCATAACTCGGTGAATCAATTCTGAATCATAAGAACTGAGTTCACTAGCGATCGCAATTGCATCATCAATTAGCCCCTCATGCAAGAAAATATCCACCTTGGCTGATTCTGTTCCCCAACCACGAGAAGTCCGAATAATTCTTAGCAGGTCTATTTTGACACTTTCCCAGTTTTCTCCAGCCAATTCTTCCATCTTTTGGTAGTCAACAAAGGAAGGCTGGAGTTGGAAAGCAGCCTTAATTGCTAATAAAGCAGCTTCATGATTACCCAACTCCAGAGCTAAATCACTTGTCCAAATTCCCAATTCGTACTGACAATTACCCGGCAGATTTAATCCATTCTGGGCTATGTCTAGTGCCTCCTGTAATGCCTCCTGTCCGCTTAGTGTTTTCGCTAGAGCAAAGGCTTCTTCCATTGAGTTCATCTGGGTTTGAGCAGCATCAATTGCTTCTTCCACCCTGCCTAAACGCCCTAGCATTGTCAGATACTGCTGGGTTTGCCCTTCCGCTTCTGCTAAATACAGGTATTCTTGGTGACGTTCTTGACGTTCGAGAATTTTCAGCCGAATTAGTGCCAAATCATCTGCATAATCTGGCACATCTTCTTCCCAAGCTCCCCTTTCGGTGATATTCCCTTGGAGAACTTGCACCAACGGCGGATAATCCCAACCTTGGCGTAAAGCTTCCATAATCATGCCAAAATCAGCATTCCACTCATCTTGCCAAGCTTCCAAATTCACCTGAATATCAACTTTTTCTTCTGGGATCAGATCGGCACTGAGAATTGCTTCACACCAAGCATCATTTAATTCCTCAACAATTTCATCATTTTCAACACCGTATTCTGCAACATCGTCCCAATTTTCTACACAGGTAGAGGTAATCGCTTCTAAAATAGCGATCGCATTCTCACCCTCTCCACGTTCGCTAAAATCTACAGCAGTTTGCACCACACTCAGCAATTCCTCGGCAATTGGGTCTTCTTCATACCCCTCCTCGAAGCAGCGCACGGCATCCCGAAGAATCTGCCGCACTTGTCGCCGAAAGGGAGCCGAATCAATAGTACTGCGGCGCACGGTTTTTGTGGTTTTTTCCTGGACATCAGGACTCGTCATCAAACTTACATGGCAGTCAATCGCCTCAATTAGTGGTGGGTATTCTGTCACCAATTCTTGCAGCAGCCTTTGGGTTTGAATATGATCCAACCGATCAAGTAATTGTTCTAGGGTGGGGCGCTGCTCAATATTTTCTGAGTTACGTGCACAAACGAGCATCGTCGCTACAACGTGTTTACACCACCCATCAAGGTCGTAGAGACAGGTGCAGTTGACTGAGGTTAACCCACTGCTATCGAAACTCAGGTTGACATGATATGGTCTGGGTTGACTGCCCATAACATCTGCCTGAAGCACATCACCACGTTGGGTGACAGCATTGACAGCACCGGCTTCATAGTATGCCTCGCCTCGCTGGAAAGATTTGGCGTTGGCATAACGGCGGATAGTAAATTCACTGATTTGGGGAATAGACATCGAGCGATCGCCTGCGTAAATCTTTTGGATGAATCCTAAATCCAGCTTATGTGGAATGTGACATATATTTACGCAGGATTTAATAACTTGACTACCGTTTGTACATCCTTATCACCGCGTCCAGAGCAGTTAATTACAATCCGAGGACTGTCAGTTAATTGGGGACACAGAGTTTCGAGGTAGGCGATCGCATGGGCTGTTTCCAATGCTGGGATAATCCCCTCCAATTTTGACAATCGCTGGAACGCTGCTAAAGCCTCTGCATCCGTCACACTATAGTATTCGGCGCGACCAAAGCGACCTAGCGTATCGGGAACCTGAGCAGTTGAACTTGGAGAGAGGGGAGTGGTAGTCACAAGCTGATTTTGATGACGGGAATGATTTAATTATTATAGAAAAGTCTGAAACATATCTGTGACTAAGAAAGAGTCTTTCTAATCCCCAATGCCTTCTAATGGATTTATGATGTTAGCCTACAAATAGATTTACAGCAGCATGATAACGTAAAAATCTCAATTGCTTTTTTCCTTAATAAAGATTTTATGTCTTCCTCCAATCCCAAATCTTCCGATAAAGGCTTTGTGTACCGCGAATTTGGCAACGACAACTCCGCTGCTATAGAAAGACCAATTTCAGAACTGCCTCCACAACAACAAAATCTCAAAGTAGAAGCTTCTCGCAAAGGACGCAAAGGCAAAACCGTCACAGTAATTAGCGGTTTTAAAGCCAAACCGGAAACCTTGGAAGATTTACTGAAGCAGTTGAAAACCCAGTGCGGCACAGGTGGGACAATTAAAGATAACGAAATTGAAATTCAGGGCGAACACAAGCAGAAAATTGTGGAGATTTTGACTAAGCTAGGTTACAAAGCTAAAATCAGTGGTGGCTAATGTTAAGTGTGGTTTACCGCATCTCAACAGTGATCTATATTGAGATGGGCAATGCTATCTTTGAAAGGTACAGATCTGCTTGAACAGTGGTGAATAAGTTTGCCAACAAGCTGTATTTAATGAGATTAGCAGGAGTTTTAAATGGATTTAGTTCGTCTGCTGTGTGCAATTTTCTTACCGCCTTTGGGAGTTTTTTTGCAAGTAGGCTTTGGTATGGATTTTTGGATTAATGTACTTTTGACGCTTTTCGGTTACATTCCTGGGATTATTCACGCAGTGTGGATAATTTCTAAGAAATAATTCTTTGGAGGCGTAGTTGGGTGGATTAATTTTGGCGTTACTGCTTCTGAGTAATGTTTTCGTAGAGGCAATTCTTTAATTGCCTCTAAGTAGCTAGGCGTAAATAAATTAAAGTTTGTAGTAAGGACTTTAGTCCTGATAAACCTTGCTATGAGCGATGAATCGCTCACTACGAACTAAGATTTTTTTATATATTTAATTATGCCTACCTACCTACAAAAAGAGTTTAAATTGGATGTCTGCAAATTTTTAAAGAATTCAGCATTAACTAGGGGCTTCCAAATAAATGTTTTATCTTGTCTTACAGTTTACTCGAAGGCGATATGAACTTCTTCAGAGGTAAAAGTTTTCATCAAGGTGACAACTTTTATCTCCAATATTAATATAGTTGCTGTATTTATTAAAAATAAGTTAGTAGTTAGATCAAAATAACTCTATATAACTTTATTAAACTCGCTAGCTAAAGTTAAATTTGTATCAACATTTGAGCGTTGAGACTGCCGATTTCAAACCTTGATCTTGCATTATCAGCTTCAATCGGGGGCAACCATTTTGCTACCGTTATGATGGTTGATCGACCAACGGTAATCAACAGTCACAGAGGAAAACTCGCAAATTTCTTCTAGTTGCTTTTGTTGCACGGCAGCTTTTCTCAGAGTAATAATTAACTGATTCACTTGATGCCGTAAATCTGGATTGTCATTTACCGCTAACATGGTTTGTCTTTCTAAAAGTTGGAGTATCAGTTCGTAGTGGATAGGTGAAGGTAGAGGAATTTGCTCCATGAAGTTAAGTTTTGATTTCATATTTGTAATTTTGTATTAGTTAGACTTTTCTCTTGTTAATGAATTGTTACATAATAAATAACTAATTGTTTACGGTTTTGATATGAGTAGCAATGAAGATTTGGCAAAGATATTGATGATATTTGGTGACAAACTGCTGCGTGTCTACGTAGCAGCTTGCCCGATCGCCTAACAATTGTGTACAGATGCTTTGCGTTATTAGTGCAGGGGGAGATGTTTCTTTCAGAAATTCCTCGGCAATATACGGGCGATCGCAGCACCAATATCTGGTTGTTTTACCAAAGATTCTCCAAAAGGATAAATGACAAAATCTTTGCAGAATAGGGGCAAATCTACGGCAGCCCGAACCTTAGTCATTGGTCATTTGTCCTTGTTTTTTGGCAAAGGACAAATGACAAAGGACAAATGACTAAATGGCGATCGCTCGTTTATAAGCTTCGTCCAGCACTTCCGAAAGTGTTGGATGGGCGTGAACTAGATGTGCGAGGTTTTGAACAGATTGACGGTTAGCGATCGCTGCTGACGCTTCATGAATTAAGTCTGCGGCGTGCAGTCCGAAAATGTGAACGCCTAAGACTTCTCCTGTGTCTTTGCGATATATCACTTTCGCCATACCGTCGGCTTCATTTTCTGCCAACGCTTTGGAATTCCCTTTGAAGTAACTCTTACTTGTGGCGATTTCAAACCCTTCGGTTTGTCCCAACTCCTTAGCTGCGGTTTCTGTTAAACCCACATAGCTGACTTCTGGGTGGGTAAACGCGGCTGCGGGGATGCTGCGATAGTCTATTATTCTTTCCCTCCCAACTATATTTTCTACCGCAATGATGCCTTGATTAGAAGCCGTATGTGCCAACATCATCTTGCCATTGGCATCGCCAATTGCCCACAAATGCGGGACTACTTCACCCCCTGACAGCACTGCCATGCGATCGTCAACTGGAATGAAATTGCGTCGATCAACTTCCACACCTACAGACTCTAAACCGAGATTTTGTGTTACCGGGATGCGCCCGGTGGCTACCAAGCAAGCATCTACTTCGATGACATCTACATCTTCTTTGGTTTTGAAATCTGCCAACTCAATCACTACAGGCGAACCGGGGATGACTTTTTTGGCGTATATCCCCACTTTTGTTTCAATATCGCGGGGAGTAATCAGCACCCGTTCGGCAAGTTTGGCAATATCGCGATCAAATCCTGGCATTAACTGATCTAGGGCTTCAATCATGGTGATTTCACAACCCAAAGCTGAGTAAATATCAGAAAATTCCAAGCCGATGTAACCACTGCCAATAATCGCCACCCAGTCTGGTAACGATTCTAACTTTACACCTTGGTCGCTGGTAAAGACAGTTTTGCCGTCTACTTCAATCCCTGGAGGCACAAAAGGAATTGAACCTGGCGAAAGAATGATATCTTTGGCGGTGATGGTTTTTTCACCTCCGTCTCCGGTAATGGAGACTTTTTGCGCCCCAGCGATTTTTCCCCAACCCCTGATAATATCGACTCCTAGACGTTTGAGACTGTTAGTTAAGTCGCCTTGAATTTTCGACACAAGACTGTTAGCATGATTGGCGATCGCTTGGCGATCAAATTCCACGCTCCCAACTTGAATTCCTAGGGACTTGAGGTGGTGGGCATTGCGTAACTCTCGCACACGTCCAGATGCCGCCAGCAGTGCCTTAGAAGGAATACAGCCCCGATTAACACAGGTTCCTCCCATATCAGCAGCTTCAATAATCGCTGTTTTTAAACCGCAACTTACGGCGTGTAAGGCTGCGCCATGTCCGCCTACACCAGCGCCGATAATTACTAAATCGTAATCAAATCCTTGACTCACGTTAGTTTCCCTGTGTGCTTCGCCTATTTATTCTCAACTTGACCGGCAATCAGCGCAACCCCTTTAAGGTTCCGCTATTGCTAACTCAAATTATGATTCACGCACAAATGGCGAAAAGATGGATGGTTTCAGTAATTATAGTCAAATCCATATACTTATTTTTTTTATACTCCAAAAAATTTAGAGAGCAGGGAAGCAGAGGAGAGATATTTTGGAATGTAATATAGAATTTCCCGGTCTACCGAGGCAGGGCTATTTCATTCTAGGCATAAACCGCCCAAAACTAAAGTTCCAGGCTAATAGCTAAAGTCCGTTAAAACGGACTATAAGCTTTTTTCAGTCGTCTTTAGACGACTTTCGCTATTAGACTCAGAATTCATTCTGAGGCGGGCTAGATGAGAATGAAATAGCCCTGCTACGGAGGTACATTTAGCTAAATAAATAAGGTTGTGTATCTAAACAAGGATAGAAATGAAAGCATACTCGCTCGACTTACGTCAAAAGATAGTTGATACATATTTAAAAGGCGGAATATCACAACGCCATTTAGCCAAAAGATTTAGAGTAGCTTTAAGCTTTATTAAACAGTATCGAGAAACAGGAAATATAGTTCCTATCAGGATATAACAAACTCCATTAAAGTTCAGCGAACAACAATTGAATGTTTTTAAAGAGATTGTGTCAGCAAATAATCATGCTACGTTATCATAGATTCGTAACGACTAGACAAATTTATCACTTGATTTATTGAATTATAATCTAAGTATATAAAAGCTTACCCGTCGTCTTACAGAGTTGAGTGCAATTAGCGAAGATTAGACATCAGCCATAAAACATAATCTCACGGAATCATTTGTCATTAACGTTTTCAACAATAAAAATACGGTAAACTGTGATAGCCAAAGCTGGCGTTAAATTAGCTCATAATTAAGGGGATAATACCCCAATGGAGAACATAAAAATGCTAGAACAATACCGTCAACATATTGCTGAAAGGGCAGCATTAGGAATACCACCTTTACCATTAAACGCAAAGCAAACATCTGAACTGTGCGAATTATTGAAAAATCCGCCAAAGGGTCAAGAGGATATATTATTACATCTATTAAGCGATCGCGTTTCTCCTGGTGTTGATCCAGCAGCTTATGTCAAAGCTGGATTTCTCAGTGCCATTGCCAAAAAAGAAATCACTAGTCCGTTAATTTCGCGCATAGAAGCAGTACAATTGCTGGGCACGATGGTAGGTGGTTACAACGTCCAATCTTTAATCGATTTGCTGCAATGGCCGACTGTATCCTTATCAGACTCATCCGAAACACCTTTAGTAATGGGGGGACAAGGAAAGGAACCCATCGCCGCCTACGCCGCCAACGCCCTAAGCAAAATCCTCTTGGTGTATGATGCTTTCCACGATATTTTAGAGTTATCTAAAACCAATCCTTTTGCCAAACGGGTGATTGACTCTTGGGCGGAAGCTGAATGGTTTACCATGCGTCCCACAGTAAGAGAAGCGATTACTGTCACCGTCTTTAAAGTGCCGGGCGAAACCAATACCGACGATTTATCCCCCGCCCAAAGCGCCACCACTCGCCCAGATATTCCCTTACACGCCTTAGTGATGTTAGAGTCACGGCAACCGGGAAGCTTGGCAACCATTACCGAACTGAAGAAAAAAGGGCATCCCATAGCTTACGTTGGGGATGTAGTTGGTACTGGTTCTTCGCGTAAATCTGCCATCAACTCCGTATTGTGGCATACAGGAAATGATATACCTTTTGTGCCAAACAAACGCGCTGGGGGTTATATTTTAGGTGGTGCGATCGCGCCTATTTTCTTTAACACAGCAGAAGATGCCGGTGCTTTGCCTATCCAGTGCGATGTCAGCAAACTAGAAACCGGCGCAGTAATTACCATCCATCCCTACAAAGGCGAAATCACAAACGTTGCAGGCGAAGTCATTTCCACCTTTGCCCTCAAACCTGATACCATCTTCGATGAAGTTCGCGCAGGTGGACGCATCCCCCTACTTATCGGACGTACCCTCACCGACAAAACTCGTCTTGCACTTGGTTTAGAACCCAGCACAGTCTTTACCCGTCCCCAGCAAGCCTTTGATACAGGTAAAGGTTACACCCTAGCACAAAAAATGGTCGGTAAAGCTTGCGGATTAACTGGTGTACGTCCCGGTACATCGTGCGAACCCATCATCACAACCGTTGGTTCCCAGGATACCACAGGCCCCATGACCCGCGACGAATTGACAGAACTCGCCTGTCTAGGTTTCAGTGCAGACTTAGTGGTTCAGAGTTTCTGCCACACTGCTGCTTAT
>JBBSCU010000247.1:0-8223 GCA_038249935.1 Chroococcales cyanobacterium | reverse complement strand
GTGTCCGAAATGCCACAACAGTTGCTCTAAAGCTCCAGGAATGGGATCAAGGCTGGCTAGTCGGTCAACCAATGCATCTCGAAAAGCCACAGCTTCAGTAGAAATTATTGGTGAACCATCGGCATCGAAAGCTGGTTCGGAGCGTTCTTCACCTTCAGAGGATGAGTGGATCTCATGCAAATGAACGGGGAACGCACTCATGAGATAATCCATGACGTATTCACGGGGAGTTAAATCAAGATTCAAATTCTTCCACTCGTCTGCGGGAACCTCATAGAGTCGTCGCTTGAGTAACTCTTCATTTGTGGAAACTATTTGGATGACAACGGCATTCCCACCAGTTAAATCATTCTCAATCGCCTTAATTAACTGTGGGCATTTCATCCCCGTGAGCAAATGGTTAAAGAATCGCTGTTTATGAGACTCGAACTGAGACATCGCGGACATCTTAGCCGCACGATTATAAGTTTTTGCGCCAGTGATGTTACAGGCTTCCAACGCTTTGTATAAATTGTTATGGATGATTTGGAAAGCGTCAGCATAAGCATCATAAATCCTTTCCTGGGTTGGCGTTAAGTCAATTTCTAGAGTATCGTATTCGACCCCTTCAAAACTGAGACTCCGCGCCAGATATAATCCCAACGCTTTCAAATCCCTAGCAACAACTTCCATTGCTGCAATGCCCCCGACTTCAATGGATTCAACGAAATCCTCACGCGAAGTAAAGGGGAAATCGCCAGTCTGCCAAAGCCCCAAGCGATTGGCATAAGATAGGTTAGAAACTTTGGTTGCACCAGTTGCAGACACGTAGATAACCCGTGCAAGAGGCAGTGCATTTTGTAGTCGTAACCCGACAATCCCCTGCATGGATGCTTTCACCATACCCAGTTTCCCCTCTTGTGCCATCGCGTTACCCATTGAATGACACTCATCAAAGGCGCAAGCTCCCTCGAAATTGGAGCTAGCCCACTCAATGATTTGTTTGAGTCGGCTTTTATCTCCTTTAATAGATCGCAGTGTTGAATAAGTGGCGAATAGAATGCCCTCAGTGAATGGGATAGGTTCACCAAGTTTGATATTGCTTAAGTCAATAATGTCCTTTTCGCTACCACCCAAGGCGCACCAATCGCGTCGGGCATCCTCAATCAGCGCAGAACTCTTTGAAATCCAGATGGCTTTCTTGCGTCCTTGACACCAATTGTCTAATATAATACCTGCACACTGTCGTCCTTTACCAGCACCAGTCCCATCCCCTAAAAACCAGCCACGACGAAACCGGACAGCCTTTTCCTCATTGTTCGCTGCAACTGTCACATTGTCGAGTGAATTATCCACCAAGTAGGAACCGGACAAAAATTCCGAGTGTGCCTGTCCTGCGTAAATGACGCTTTCAAGTTGTGCCTCGGACAACAACCCTTGTGTAACGATGTGTCGAGAAAGATATGGTTTATACGTGGGAGCAGGAGGTGATACCAACGCCAGGGCTGAACTTTCGCACAACAGGGATGGATGGGGTAAAGCATTCTTGATTTTTAGCCGTTGTGGGCGGTAGCTTTCATAGAGTGTATCTTTTAGCCCCCCTGAAGTAGCCCACTCCACAAGCTCATAGTCTAGAACTACCACATCTGGAAGTTCTGAAACTGGTTCTGGTTGTGCGATTACAATCCGTTTTGAGAATGTAACAACTCTCTTGGTACGGGCTTGAACAGTCCCAGTAGAATGATGCCACGGCTCGCGCTGTGGTAGCTGTTTAATCAAACTCAGTATTTCAGCAAGTTCCAGGGTTTCGGGAATGCAAGGAATGTCACTGGAGTCAGCCGGAACTTTGTCAATCACGGTAATCCGGGTATCCATCTGCGTCCCGTGCTTCGAGTACACTTTCCCGTTGACTCCCACTGATAGCACTACTTGCGCTGTTTCTTGTATCTTGGTAAAGGCTTCCTGCCAGTCAGGGTTTTGCGGTGAAAACCAATTTGCAGTCAGCGTCACTAACCGCCCACCTTCTACCAACCTCTGTAATGCCGCATTGACGTGACGGGCTGTAGCTTCACTGTTGCGATTGCTGATATTTGGAGATGCCGAAAACGGGGGATTCATCAGCACCACAGAAGCCTTTGTCTGCCCTGCAAGATAATCATTGATCTGCTCGGCATTAAACTGGAATAAAGGGACACCTGGGAACAAGCGCCGCAGGATTTTTCTTCTGTCTTCTGCCAGTTCGTTCAGCATGAGGCTGGCATTTCTCAACTTGGCGAATTGTGCCAAAATCCCAGTCCCAGCAGATGGCTCTAGCACCAAATCATCACTTTGTATTTGTCCAGCCAAAGCAACCAAGTAAGCCAATGGCAATGGAGTTGAGAACTGCTGAAGTTTTAGTTGCTCCTCACTGCGGCGAGTGTGCGTGGGGCAGAGTGATTCTAGTTGTTGCAACGTTAACAGAGGATTTTCTGATAATTCCTGGTAACGTAAGTAAAGTATAAGTGCAACTTCCACCGCTTCGTAAGCATCCTTCCACTGCCAAGCATTTTCGGCTGCCGTACCCAGGAAATATCGATTCATCTGTGCCTGAATTGTCTTTGTTGCTAACGGACGATTATCAAGCAAAGATTTAACCAGTTCTTGACCAACGTTGACTACGGATTGTCCGTAGTCGATTACCGTTTGTAGGTCGAACAGAGAACCTTGCGTAGCGATTTGGTTCATCATATCTATATATATTTATTTTTCACTCTCGGTCAGGCGCAGCCATTGCGAATTGGTTTGCTGTCCATAACCTTTCTCCAACCAATCAATACAGTTGCAGTGCGGTCAATCAATTGACTGCACTGCAAATCGTTAACTATTGCAAATTCCATCCATCAAACAGATTCGGTTGGTCTACTCCATAGCGTCGCTGTATCAATCGTCGTAATTCTGCAATTGTGTTTGCTGACTGCATTAAAGTTAGTACCGATGTGATGTGGGGAGATAACCTCTGCTTAGTTGTTTCATCTAGCATCTGGTGTATTTTGTGCCGCCTCCGCCCATTCGGAAGAACGGGATTAACGACATCTAGCTTGCCTCGTTCTTCAGGAGTCATCCAATTGTATACAAGCTCCCAGTAATAAATCCCATTTCTGATGTGCTTTTTGTGCAGCTTGGTGATACGTGCAAGATGCTCCTCAAACTCAGCCTCAAAGACTCGTGTCCAAGGCTGTGGCGTTTCTAGAATGCGGCTAACCTCCTGCCGCTGTTTGCGAGATGATTGGTACTGCTCTGGCAGCCATCCTGTTTGAGCTTGAATGAAGCTGTTTATACCAATTGCCCCGATAGCATCTAAAGCGATTGCTGCTTCCGGCTTCCCCTTGCGCTCATAATACCGTAGAATACCCCAACAGACATTTGCTTTAATTGGTGTTGTCTCCCCACCCTTAACTGTAGTTTTTTTAGTCAGGTATAAGTCCCTTCCCACAAGCTTTTGAAGCCATTGAGGGGCTGTATTTTTAGTCAGGTTTTCAAGCATATTTTGTATCGCCCTCAGCTGTATCCCGCAGAGTCTAGAGAGTCCCCGTTGACTCATTCCTGATTCCCCAGTACTGGCAATGGTAAAATACTCGATACCGTCTATTTCTTGCCGTAGAATATCATCAGACATGATTTATTTGTCCTAAAAGTTTGTAATTTTGGTTAGTTCAAATTTTGGAAGAGAGCGCCCAACAGTTATAAAGCCTGTCTAATGCTGCTTTAATGCGCTCATGGGAGCGGCTTGAATCCCCTGAAATTACCGGGGATTATGATTCACTATTCGTCGCTGCTGCCCAGCAGTTGATTCATCAACTCAAAAAACTGTGTTGGGTCTTGGCTGTCATCATCATTGAAATCGTAGGTAATCATAAAATTTTCGTCAGAGCTGATGTAGCCACTGACTTTTGATTGTTGCTGACGGCGAAGCTGTAATAAAGGTGTGGGTTTGAAGTGCAAGTCTCGCTCGATGACAATACCCAGCGCTCCACGATATTCTTGCAGTTCACTGAGGCTGAAGTAGCCTAACTCTTCTTCAAACCCTTGCACCAAACCAAAGAACAAATCTTCACCGTCGAACTCAGTCGCGTACCAAGTCCAGTTAGAATCAGGCGTGAAGAATTTGATGTATGCAATAGCATCTGAACATTCTGACTGTGCATAGAGAGCAGGAAGTAAAGCACGAATCTCTGCGGGTAATAATTCCATCTAAACCTCGTTGGTAAATGAAGCGAATCAAAATACTCTGCAAGAGCTAGAACTCATATACTGCAATGAGTGATTGCAGCTAGATAGCGAAATATTCAAGCAACTTTCCTCGGTCTGCCCGGCTTGCGCTTAAGCTTGAGTCCTACGTCAACCAAATCACTCGATTTCTTTTTTGCTTCAAGATGAGATTTTTTGGTGTTTTTCGTAGTCTTTGACTGTTGTTTAACTGGTGGCAATAATCTCAATGTCGGGAATGGGAGAATTACTGCTTGACTACTAATATTACTGTTGTAACTATCAGCTTTTAATGTCCACGGATCAGGCATTTCCTCAAACTGTGGTGTAATTAAGGTGATTTGTTGAGGTTCGACTTTTAGCTGTTCCGGGTTTGGTAGTGGTTCAAATCGAGGCGCTGATACTGTGGATTCGGAATTGGTATTTGATTGTGCAATTGCAATAGCTGGTAATGGCACAACGTAAAGTCCGTCGATAAAATCGAAAATCATCAGAGCAACAAAGCTCATCACAATAACTTCAATAGCTTGGGTGAGTATAGATTGGATATCCATTGTATTTTTCCGAATGTTTTGTAATGTTCACAAAAATTACGCGAAGCGCTAACAGCCTAGTCATCAAGTACCAGATGCATACAAGAAGTTTTAAAAAGGAATATGAATTTCTTCATCCTCAAAGAAATTCATCGAGAGACTAAGGTTTGAAGGGCTACTTAAGTCTCGGACTATTTTGTAATTAGCTTCATGCCAACAAGTCTCACTTAAGGAATTATTTAGCCATTCTTCTAGGTGACTTTGCAGTTCGGAATCATTCGCAATCAACTCTTTTTCTTCATTTGTCCAAACTCTTTGACTCCTGTCAGAAACTGCTTCAAAAATAGAGGATTCTAATTGTTTAGGATTCATTTGGATGTATCAGTTCAAGAATTTTCACTCACAACTCGCAAAGCGATCCCTTATGAAGTGGGCGGTTACGACATCGCACAGAAACTGTGTAAAATATGCTAAATACACGGGTACAACTTGAACCCATGCTCGATTACGTCAGTGCAGGAATGGCATTTTACATCACTTTGTTTCCAGTACAAGAGTGGGTATTGGAGTTTCGCCTGGGTTATCTCGGTCGGTACTGGAGCCTGATAAGCACTGCTGGCTTATTCCTCGGCTTTCTACTCACGGCGTTGGTATTTGTGCCACTGATTATTAACATGAGGCTTGATCCGTTCAAGTTCCCAGATAATATTGTCATGAGTGCGATCGCTGCTGTCATTTTTGGTGCAATACTTTGGCTGGGACAGTGGCTGATACTGCGACAGACTGAGATAACACCGAGAATTTTTGCTCTCATTAATACAATAGTTGGGATTATTGTCTACTCCCTGCTGGTGTGGTTCAACCAAAAAAGCCTTGTATGGAGCGGTAATCCCATTGAAGGCTGGAAAACTGGACTCATCTTTCTGGTCAGTGGTGCGGTAACAGGTGCAGCCACAGGCAAGACTTTGGATTTCTACTGTTGGCGAATCGAGCAGCAATTAATCTTAATTGAAAAAGAAAGGGTCGAAAAAGAAACCCAAGAGAGAGAAAGGCTCGATAGAGAAAGGTTTGAACAAGAAAAAAAGCAGCAAGAAATGTTAGAAGCAGAAATGGCCGAAAGAAAAAGAATACAGATTGAAGCAGCTATTGAAGAAGAACGTTTGTGGTACGAAGAGCATGGTCACGAAGATTATGAATATGACGAGGAGGATGAAGAGGACGAATAACTTTGTGCTGACATAAATGACGATTAGCGATCGCTCGCTGTGCAAAAACTCTCACATTGTTTCATACGGTGTAGCTCTTGCTGCATTTTCAACTTTAGTCACTTCCACCCCAAGTCCAGGCAGGATTGCCATTCTTGAAACTGTTGTTTAGCACGACTAGAGGATAATTATTCGGATCGGAGCCACCAGCTAAATCTAAGATGAAGTAAACCTTACCTTTAACGAAGTGCATCCGTAAATAATTAAGGTGATCAGAATAGGCTTGTCCATCAACCTTAGTTATTCCAGCAGATGCAAAGCATTTGGCATATCTCGGCTTAAGTGCAATACCCGTGAATGAAATTATCAAACGGCTTGTGGGGGAAGGATTTCTAAATCTTTTTCCAAGTCTCTGATAACAGATTTATGTAATGAATTTTTGCGTTTAAATTTGGACATTTTGATTTTGACAACACGGGGATTAATACGTTTTCGTCGTGGGCGGTCAATTTCAGATTCGGAAATTAAGCGCAATAAATATTGATGTTGAAGCTCCCTGAATCTAAAAGAAAGATGGCTGATAAACTGAACTATATCTATAAAAAATTGCAAAGATTCCAGAAAACTGATGAGTAGAGGGTTTTTATTATATTCATTGGCAGATTGGTACATTAAATCACGGAGCAAATTATAACCAATTAACAAAGCATAAAGTTCTTGTTCAACCAAATCAGATGTTTTACTTCGGAAAACAGTTGGCATTTGTCCCTTGAGCGTGGCACATTGATGGGTTTTAATTTCGCGGAAACTAATTTCAACCTCCCATCTTTGATGGTAATGAATGACTAATTTCTTAGCAGAAATATCAGAGTCGAGAATACTAGTAACTAACCGACAAGGACGGAATCCGGGAATTTGATATTCAATGACTCGGACAATCAGGGTTTCCTTATGCCATTTTTTAGGTTGTTCTGTAGAGTTTTGTATATCGAGAATCTTCCCCTTAATTTCTGATAAATAGCTGCCATCTGGATATCTGAAAATCTGTCCATTTGGTAAACGAGAATCAGAGACAATAGGTAGCTTAACACTTGAACTTACTTTGATTAAAAAATCGCATTCTTTTGCACGAATGGTGAAAATAGTTGTAAAAGAATATAAGCCAGCATCTAATAAAAACAATAAGTTTTTCTGACTAATTTTTGTCAATAACTTAGTCATTAAACTCCTCTCTCCAGTTCCTTTACCTTGGCTTGAACCATATGCGAAGTCTAGGATAAGACGTGTTGATGCTGATAATAATGTTACCATTCTCAGCATGGGAAAAGCACTTTCTCCTCGACCAGATTTCGACTTACAAAATTTATCACGATTACTCTGAGTATCAGGTGTAGTACCTGTAGAACCATCAAATATTACTGTAGTCCATTTCTCAAAGTCAGGTTTCAATCTTGTAAAACTAGCAGTCAGTTTGTTAAAGATTACTTGAAAAACTGTTAAGCCTATACGAACTCTGGCATGGGTTACAGTGCCTTCAGCGATAAGTCTATTTGGCAAACAACAGGACAACCACCTTAATCCAGATATTATCCAATCCATGACTCCTAAATAACTTAAGTCACGGCGGATAGTGGAAAGAATCACGAACAAAATGATAAAATTTGGTACTAGAATTGTTCCTTTACGGCATTTAATTGATGGATTACTCGCCAAGGATTCTTTGATGATAGTTGATAACTGTGAAGCGATTGGTTGTAGATCATATTCATCTGTAAATTGAGCAAGTAGCTGATGATGTTCTTTTTGAATTCCCATATAAAACTTTCAATTGGGACTTGAATTAAACTCTTATTAGGTTCAAATATTCCTCAATATTTGTCAATGTATATACACAAAATTTCTTATCCCAGTAAATACTGTGAGAATAAGGGGAATCTATGTAATTTAGCAATTGTGACACGTTACTTTGGATGATGTTTATTTTATTTATAGGTAATAATTAAGTGTTATTAAATTAACCCAATAGATTATTGAGTTATATTGGGTTTGGAAAAATATGTTTTTTTATATCTTACAATTTGCAGATTTAGTATTAGTAATAAGTCGTCGGATATTAATTTCATTCACGGGTATTGGGTTTAAACATGACGCGATCGCACACCCAAAAATTCTGCTGACTAACCCGATTTTCAGGATTATTTTAAATACTATTACTTATTGACAAAAGTTCTATAGCCTTAACCTCTCACTGATGGTCCGAT
>JBBSCU010000246.1:0-8226 GCA_038249935.1 Chroococcales cyanobacterium | reverse complement strand
TTCCAAAAGAAGAACTTTATTTTCAGCCAATATTGACGACACGGAAACTGCATGAATTTTTACCCTCTAAAAAGGCACAAAGTCAACAGCCTAGGCTGACGCTACTTTATACTTGGGATAAACGGCAGGAAGACTTAAAGGTGGGTAAAACTGGAAAGCAGATAACAGGTATTACTGCCAAGCGCGAAGCAGTTTTATCTTTACCTTTAGATGCTTACCAAAAATGGAAACAGCTTCTTACACAGGGTTATTGGAAAGCAGCTAAATTCTTACGTCAGCAATCGTTTTTTTCTACTAACGATTTACCCTACCGTACCCAACTTGTTCCTCTTGCCGCAGTCATGGCATTTCTTGGCGATCGCTGGCTAGAACCTAAAATCTATGACAAAATCGCTCGTTGGTTCTGGTGCGGTATCCTTGGCGAATTGTACGGTGGGGCAGTTGAAACCCGCATGGCTTTAGATATTCAAGAGCTTATCGAATGGATTGAGGGCGGTAAGGAAGAACCTTCCAGTGTTCGAGATGCTAACTTCCAACCTGCGCGTTTAGAGACTTTGCGTTCTCGAAATAGTGCTGCATATAAGGGTGTCAATGCCTTAATTCAACGTGAAGGCGCTCAAGACTTTTTCTGGAAGTCCACTATTCGAGATTTAGATGAAAATGATTGGGAAGAATGCAAACTTGACATTCATCATATTTTCCCGAAGAGTTGGTGTGATAAGCAAGATATTCCCGCATCTCGCTATAACTCTATTCTCAACAAAACTCTGATATCCTTTAAAGCAAATCGCATGATTGGTGGTAAAGCTCCAAGTGAATATCTGGTTCAGCTTCAAAAGCATGACAGTGTTCAGCTAGACAATGCAGGTATGAATGCAATTCTGGCAACTCACCAAATCGATGCAATAAAACTTCGACAAGACGACTTTGAGGGTTTCATGGCATCGCGTCAACGGATGATAGGCAAAATTGAAGCTGCTATGGGCAAGCCTGTATTGGCTGTGGATGATTCAGCATTCAATGATCTGACGACAGATGAAGAAGAATGATTGGAGATAGATTAACTTCGTACTGAATGATGGTGTTTTAAGGATGGCGATCGCCTACAGCAGGCAGTTAAGCGATCGCGCTTGGCTTAACCAAAGTATTATTCTCCCGAACTTAACTCAGGTTGGTTCAAAATTGCCTCTAGCAATGCAGTCGGTAAGCTGCTAGTTACCATGTATT
The DNA here is from genome assembly GCA_038249935.1 of Chroococcales cyanobacterium. Taxonomy (GTDB): domain Bacteria; phylum Cyanobacteriota; class Cyanobacteriia; order Cyanobacteriales; family Nostocaceae; genus Nostoc. The sequence goes on along the minus strand of JBBSCU010000246.1, from coordinate 6,999 downwards.
TCCACTGAATGCTTAATTACAGAAAAACTTTTAGCTTGTGTTCTATTCACAATTGTTGCCTTTAAATTACTTAAGCTTCATAACTTAAACTGAATTTAAACTCTTCACCACGGCTTTACACTTAGTAGTGTTTCCTTTACAGCTTCTTGAGGCTAATATCATTACTTTTACCATTGTGATAACAGTTTGAATGATTGATATTAGAGAAGTAATTTCAATTTGAGTTGATTAAATCAGTGAATAAGAAATGGGCGACTAAAAGACTCACAATTAATCTGGCATCAGGAGAAGCAGAAAGATTAGAAAAATACTGCTCAATAACAGGACGACCAGCAACCGATGTGATTCGAGAGTTGATTCGCTCTTTACCAACCGAAGAAACACCAAATGCAAATTGAATCACTTGATGAGTAATACTCGCTTTATTTGTTCAACTCAAGTACAGAATACCAAAGCAAAAAACTGGTTCAGGTAATGCTGATTGCTGTATTAATAAAAATTTTATCAAAACAGTTAATAAAACAGCTAAACTAACTTCATAGTTCAATTTTCTGTGCCGCATTCTCAAGCTATAAATCACTTACCATCTCTTTCAATATCTCACCAAAAAGTTATGTTTAAGGTGAATGTAGTTCTTGGTTTTAAATCAAGAAATTAGACTAAATACTAAATCGTAAAATAAGAGTTTACTAGAATATGGATTTTCTCAACCAAGCACGAAATTTAGCAGATACGCTTAAAGATAAAGCTCAAGAGGCGGCCACTAATACAGCAAAGGGGATAGAAGAGGTAGTTGATGGAATCAAGAATACTACTGTAGAGATTACCAACTCAAGTATTAATGCGGTTACTAATCTACCTGCAACAGCACAGCAAGGTTTTCAAACAGTACAAAATATCAGTAAAGCATTTGAAACAACTGCTATTGGTGTGACTACTTCGAGCCTGTCCATAGCTGAGGCATTGCAAAACTTGCCGAGGACAGCAGCAGAATTGGCCGCAGAAATGCCCAAGATTGCCAATAGATTGAGGTATCGTGCTGGTTTGAGAACAGAAGATTTGCCTCGCTCTGACGCAGATGTGATGAAGCTTTTTGAGAAAATTCCTGGTACATCAAAGCTAGGAGCTAACGAACGGACTATTCGTGAATTCTTGAGCGATAAACATGGGAGCCATATCATTCCACGCTCTCAAGGTGGCTCAAATGGTGCTGACAACATCCTGTGGGAAGTAGGTGTTGATAATCTGCGTCGCGGTGCCGAAGTTATGACTGTTGGGGAGCAGTTTTATATTCGGGTCTATAATGCCGTAGATTCTATTGTCAGCAATTCAGGAACAATTGCTAGGCTGGGGATCACTGCTACAGGAACCGCTATTCTCACCCAAGTTGTAGTGACAGCGATTTCATACTCTTTGGATCTTTATCGGGGGGACATTACTGTTGAAGAGTATAAAAATTTAGTTTTAGAAGCTGCAAAGGCAGCAGGCATTGCTACACCAATTGTTTTTCTGGTGTTAATTGCTGTATTGGCATTATTCCCAGAATTCACAGTTATATTATCTGCACCAGTGGTTGTTGCAGGATTCAACGCCTTATTTGGTATGAGTATTGCCATGTCTCTCGTACAATCGCTACTCCGTCATGCCCAAGCTGGTGGTTTTGGCACAGAAACTGCTGATACTTGCAGAAATGCGTTTGGCGGCTCTGCACCTGCTTGAGATTAATTGAGTAGAAATAGCTTTTAACAATGAATACGTAAAAATAGGCAGTTAATTTATTATTAGAGTAAGTATTGTACTTCTATTTGGGCAATATAGGTTTAGAACATTATTTATATCAAATGAGATTTTTATTCAAGTTACTCGGTTTAACATTACTGCTAGCCGGAGTTTACTTTCTTGGTCAAAATATCTACTTCAGCACCAATGTATATCCCTATTGGTGGCGTGGTATAGCTGCTGATGGTTCTATATTATTTCTGACTTCTGGGATTCTGATGTTATTTGTCCTGCCCCGTCAGGACAAGGCGTTAGGTTGGGTGGCGCTGGGTGTAGGAATAGTTCTCATCTTTTTTAGTAGTCGCGCTGTTCTCACCCCTACAAGTTTATGGCAGTTTTGCCTTTCAATGGCTTGCTTTGTTGGGGGATATCAATTGTTTACTACAGGTCGCTTGAATATTTAGACTTAACCCTGTTTTGTCCTTTTGGGAGAATGTAATAACCGAAACTACGAAGCTTTGGTTTCCAGTTTTTGTCTATTACAGCACTTCCGGCGGCTATGAGGTACATCCTCAAAACTGAAAGCTATGATCGGAGAGGGGCAAGAGGAAAACTGTATTGCATAATAGCCGGAAGTTTTTCAAGAGTGACAAAACAGGACTAAGTACTAGCCCATTACAGAGGGCATACGCAACTTTGGCTATTTAAGTGGGTCGTGTCCCCAATCTTTTAAAGAGTACCGCCAGTAAGTATGTTCGCTCTGCGCCTGAATGTTTTTATTGATAATTCGTGTTCGGTGACTAAATTACGAGTTTTAAATGACAGATTATCTTCTTCTGGGTCTGTTATCTAATAAATTAACAGCAGCACCAGCAGCAGCACCATTGACACCATTTTTCCAGGTAGTTCTACAACCACCAGAAATTGCACCTGCCAATACACCAGCACCAGCACCTACACCGATATCTTGAACAGGTAAACGTCCGTTTCTTCTTCTGGCTCTGGTGCTTCTTGCACCATTGGCAGCATTAACAGCAGCACCAGCAGCAGCACCTTTAAAAGCATTGTCTAATACCGAACCACAATTTGTTAAAACCCCACTTAATACACCTGCCCCGGCTCCAATGGCTGCATTATTAATAACTCGGTCATCAGCAGAAGCAGATTGAACCGCGATTAAGCTAGTACCAGCTAAAGTAGCAGCCATCAAGCTAGGTAGGAATGTGCGTTTTAGAATGTTTTGCATGGTAGTACTCTCTGAAAATCTTACGATTGGTGAACAACCAAATTTCAGTGCGCTCCCTAATCCTCTTATTTCTGATTTTAGACAATAGCAATATTATCTGAAATTTGCATATTTGGATAATTACACACACTAAATGGTAATTTTAGCCCAAAGCCTGTTGTATATACTGAGTGGACAATAATTAAACTGGCACATTAACTAAAAAATAGTAAACCAAAAAGTTTTTCCTCAAAGAGCGATCGCTCCGCTAGATGGAGGCTAGTCCATCACTTCCCCAATCAATTCTCTCTTTTATTGCGGAAAGCCTACTGATGTAGGGGGGCTACTGGAGTGATGAGTGGCGTGTTGGTGGTCGAAGATTAGATTAGGGAAGTGCGATCGCTTGGAGCGAACATCTGCTGTTTCCTAGAGTCTATAAACAACTCAAAAGAACTGAATCAATGTACTGATTTTTACTACAAGGAGCGATCGCTTCCCCGTTGCTTTCCTTGACTAGCTTGTATTTTATGAGGGCGATTTTGACTCAGTAATAGTCTTAACAGTATTTAACCGTATTTGTTATGAAATGATTGTATATTTTTATTTTTATGGCTGTATCATAAAATCACACTTTTCACTGAATATAAGTTTAACCTTAGTTAAGTAAATGCTAAAACTAGCAGTATATTTAATTAATTAGATAACGATTATACTACCAAGTAAAAATTATGGGACAAAACACTTCACGTCGCTCAGTTTTACAAGGTTTGATTACCAGTGCAATTGTGATCGGATTTGATTTAACTACTCGTTCCTGGGTAACATCTGCCAGTGCCACATCTGTTTTTGAAAGCTTACCTTCCTTAGATGGAGTGATTTACACTGATAATGCGACACTTACTTCTTCCAGTATTGACTTTGGCAATATCGTGCATCGTCAACCGATAGCAGTACTTAAACCAGGCTCAATTCAGGATATTGTTCAAATTATTCAATTTGCTCGGACTTACAAGCTCAAGGTTGCCCCACGCGGTCAGGGTCACTCTACCTACGGTCAGTCACAAGTAGAAGCAGGTATTGTGATTGATTTAAGTACGCTCAACAAAATTCATTTCATTGGTACAGACCGAGCGATTGTTGATGCTGGAGTGGTATGGAGTCAGTTATTGCAACAGACGCTTGCTATGGGATTAACACCGCCTGTTCTTACCGATTACATCGAGCTTTCTATCGGCGGTACTTTGTCAGTAGGAGGTATTGGCGGTGCAACTCATCGCTATGGTGTGCAAGTTGACAATGTTTTAGAACTGAAGGTAGTTACTGGTATTGGTCGTCTCGAAACTTGTTCGCTGTCGTACAATCGCAATCTCTTTACAGCAGTACTAGCAGGGCTAGGTCAATGTGGAATTATCGTACAGGCAACTGTTAAGCTAATTCCCGCCACCACCAATGCCCGTGTGTTTCAGTTGTATTATGACGATTTAGCTACCTTTACTCATGACCAACGCGAAATCATTTATGATGAGCGCTTTAACTATGTAGAAGGTCAGTTAGTTTCTAATAATGCTGGTGGATGGCGTTATCTGCTAGAAGCGGCTAGCTTTTACAGTCCTCCAAGCATACCTAATAACGGTTTGTTACTTGCGGGTTTAAATTATACTCGCGGTACAGAACAAATAGAGGATAAGACTTATTTTGATTTTCTCAACCGTTTAGCTCCTACAGTTGCCTTTCTCAAATCTATTGGTGTTTGGTCAAATCCTCATCCTTGGTTAAACCTGTTTGTACCCAGTAGTGCAGTTAATAGTTTTGTTGGTGAAGTCGCTGCCACCTTAACGGTAGCTGACACAGGTCTTGGGCCAATCTTACTGTATCCAGTTAAAACTAAACGCTTCGGGCTACCCAATTTCCGGGTTCCGAACCAGAAGGTTGTGTTTCTATTTGCTCTATTGCGAACAGCAGTACCACCGGATGATTCTGTAATTACAAAAATGCTCAATGATAATCGTAGACTCTTTGAGCAAAATCGTGATTTGGGTGGTTATCAATATCCTGTAAGCGCCCTATCCTTTTCCCCTCATGATTGGCAGCAGCATTTTCGTCCAGTTTGGGGAAATCTGGTAAGTGCAAAGCGACGTTACGATCCAGATAATTTACTAACGCCAAGTCAGGGCATTTTCGCAAACTGTTAGGAATGTAGGATATAAGAAACCACAATCTCAATATCTCAATACCTTGAAGAAGAATTCAGAAGTCAGAATTCAGGAGTCCGAATCAATCGGGAGCATTCACTTTTGGCAGATAGACTTTTTTAGACAACCCATAGGGTAGGGTTTCTGGTACTAAAGAATTATGTTTCTTCCAAAAGTGGATGCTCCCGAACCAATCAGTGGAGGATTCAGACCCGCCACTGATTGTAGACCACCAAATCTAGATTTGGTGGGAGTTTTAAACCCGGTTATTCAGACGCTCGTGGACTCGCTAACGCTGCGCTATCCGCCACTCGTACAAAATTCATGTCTGTTTTCTGACTCCTGACTCCTGAATTCTGTTTCGATTCAGTTGAGCCAGGATTAATTGCAACTGAGCCAGGATTAAATGCAACCAGCCTGCAATCATCCGTTTCGACCAGGATTAATTGCAAATAAACTCAACACTTTACTAGGACTGAGTTTTCAATATTGGCAGGAATAGGTCTTGAAACTAATCTCAGAATTTTATAGGTTAACTTTGAATTCTTTACCGAGTTTTTTAACTAGAAAACATACAGTTTAGGGTTCTCTAAGTCTTATCGGTACGACAGTAAAGAAAACGTTCGTTTTTTTTACTTTTATAGTTGCAGATAATCCTGGCTCAAACTCATGATTGCAGGTTTGAGCGATTAGCATTGCAGGTCGCTAGTAGTAGGAACGCGATCGCTATTATCGTCGATGCAATAGTGGAATTGTCGGGGGCAGGACAAAATTCGCTACGATAGCATTAGAAATCTAGAGCATCTGATTATGACAAAGCAGAACATTCCACTCACTGGGGAGGCACTGATTAAGGAAGTTTGTCGGCGAATTCGGGTAGCTCGTAGCTATAATTGGGATACAAGAGATACTGGATATAGTTCGGAGCGATCGCAATGGCAGAATTAACGATTCAAATTTCCGATGAACTAGCCGGGCGGTTAGAACCTCTGCAAAATCGCTTACCCGAATTGCTCTGGCAATTATTAGATGTTGCTAATTTACCAACAAACTCTCAGCCAACAGTAAAAACAGAAACGACAGATATTTCCGCAGTTTATCAAGAGGTTCTTGATTTTTTAATTCAGCGTCCAACTCCCGAAGAAATAGTTGCCTTTAAAGTTTCGCCCCAAGCTCAAACGCGGTTGTCAGAATTATTAGAAAAAAATCGTTCTACAACACTCGATTCAATTGAATTAGCGGAGTTAGATGTTTATGAGCAATTAGAACATCTGATGATCTTATTAAAGGCACGAGCTTTAAAACGAGATTAGGAAAGATGGCATCTAATTTAATTTCTGCGGAACTACGTAAATTTGTAATACAGAGAGCTTCAGGGTGCTGTGAATATTGTCTAATACACCAGGATTTTTCAATTTATACTCATGAAGTAGACCATATTATTGCGGTAAAACATGGGGGTGAAGCCATCTCTGATAATTTGGCACTTTCATGTTTATCTTGTAACCGTCATAAAGGCTCTGATTTTGCAACGATAGACGAAATTACGAAAGAAATTATCCCATTGTTTAATCCGCGCCGTCAGATTTGGGATGAACATTTTTATCTCAAAGGTGCCAGAGTCGAAGGGAAAACTCAGATTGGTAAAGGGACTGCAAGATTACTCCAGTTTAATGTTCCCAATCGTGTGCTTGAACGGCAAGTATTAATAAATCAAGGACAGTATCGGTAGGTAAAAATATATTGCTTGTGGCAGACATGATATTTTTGACTCACATCTTGCAGGCATTAGTATTAAATAAGCTTATCCGTCCCACAATTTCGGGAAAATAGGTGATGCAAACAAGTGGGGAATAGGGCATC
>JBBSCU010000245.1:0-8286 GCA_038249935.1 Chroococcales cyanobacterium | reverse complement strand
TTATGCACCTGGAAACCGCTATAATGCTTGTTTAAGAGTATCAAAGACTTATCCCAATGCCCAATCCCTTGTATTTGCGATCGCAGTTGGTGGAATTCTGCGCGATTATTTTAGGGAGTTGGAACAGGAGCCAGAGGATTTGATTGGTGAAGATAATTTGGGTGAAGTTATAGAAAGAATGCAACCCTCAAAAGCTTTAATGTTTCAGAAGCCTTACAAGAGACTTCTGTTTAAATTCATTTCTGAAGATTCCTTGTTTTAAATTTTAAATTCCCCCGCAGGGGGTTGACTCTATCGACCATTTGACGATCTAACAATGGGATTTTCTACAGATTCTCGATACTGTTGGACTTGTTCTGTGTAAGCAATTGGCAGAACAGCCTCAACGTTTTCATGGGGACGAGCAATAATCACCCAGGATTCTAAGGTACCGCCATAAACATTTTCTGCGGCTTCAATGCCAGCAGCCATTGCGGTTTTTACTTCCGAAACGTCGCCACGAATATTAACAGTAAACCGAGCGCTACCTACTCTGATATAACCAACGAGGGTAACTCGACCAGCTTTTACCATAGCATCTGCTGCTGCCAGCACCGCAGGAAAACCTTTAGTTTCAAGTGCGCCAACTGCCTGTAATGACATAATTAATCTCCTGTATGAATAAACGATATGTGGGGCTACAAATTAATTGTCCGAAGCTTTGCTACAGATTTTGATAGCAAAAGTGCTTAGAACATACGGAAAGGTTCTGATTGTTCAGTGAAATGGATTGGTAATATGGTTTCCACATTTTCCGGGGGATTGGCAACGATGTAGTGGGTGATTACTGCACCAACCTTTACTTGCTCTCCGGCAGCTATTCCGGCTTCAACAGCTCTTTTTACCTCAGCAACGTGTCCCCGGACGGCGACTAACAAACGAGCGCTTTCGGCTTGACCATAATAGACAATTGTGACTGCGGCAGCTTTGACCATTGCATCTGCTGCTGCTAAGACACTAGGAAAACCTAAAGTTTCAATTACGCCAACCGCCATTGGCATGGCATTAGCTCCTGAATTAAGGGATACGCGACTTTAATTGTACGTGGCTTTAGTCCCAATTTTGACATTTTGGAAAACTTTCTTTTAATACCAGGAATTCTGAGGGAGTGGGAAGTTGGGAGTTAGAATGTTTTGATAGCTGCTGGTTTATGTGTTATTTGCCACAAACAATACCTCAATACATTAGGCCGAACAAAATTAGCGATGCATGGAAAATAGTACGATAAACTGAAATTTATTGTTACTTTGACAGAATTTTAGCGAATTCTAATGAATTTCATCAGAAATGACACTGCGAGTATGACGGATAAATGAAGCAGTGCCATAGATTTTAATTTGTACCATTAATCTTTACCTTGCTGATTAACTGACTCTAGTCAAGTAACCACATCTCATTAGAACTATCAGGATACTCATTTGGTTGATTTTGAGGTTGATTTTGAGCTAGTGTTTCCGATGACCGATGTGATTTTTTGTAGTTAAGTGGATTGTAGTGTTCTTTTACGGGCTTTATAGCACTTGTTTCTTTGACAACAAGTTTAGATTTATCTTCTGCTGTTTGTTTTAAAGCATTAATTTCTTCTATAAGCTGGGAGTTTGCTTCTGCAAGTTGCAGTGCTGTTTTTTTGGTTTCGTCAAGTTCTTTGGTTAGCTGTTCTAGTAATGATTGTTGTTCCGATACAAATGTTTTTTGTTTAGATAATTTTGATTGCAAATCAGCAATTTCTTGTCCAAGAGATGCCTCTTTTATGTGGCTTGTTTCTAGATTAATTGTCAATTCTTTGACAGTTGTTTCTAAATCAGCGTTGGTGGGACTTGTGCGCTTAGTAGAAGTTGGATCAGGTGTCTGTGCTGAAGACTCCTCATCAGATGAAGCCTGTTCTTCAGCAACTTTTTCGGCTGTAACTTCGATCGCAGTTTCTCCTTCTGGGGGTGTAAATTTTTGTGCCTCTTCTTGTAGTAAGTCAGAGAGACTTTGTTTCTTAGCCATTATTATTTTCTCCAATCACGCTGTAATTCATCAGCTGCACGGCGGTAGTCTAACTCCGCCTCCCGTGCATTACTTCCTCGCCATTGATTAATCGCTACACCCTCAAGTGCCGCTCGTTCATGAGCTTTATAGGCACGGATAAAGGTATTACAAGTAGGAATACCTAACCTAGTTAGAGTATTTTTTGCTTCTTGTGCTTCCCCTATACTGCGCGTATCAACTTTAGTAAGCAATACCCGATGGGGGGTTCCCAAGGGGATGACGGCTTCCTTAACTGTTTCCACAAGGATAGCTAAATCCATTGCTGCTGGGGGTGTAGGCAAAACTAGATAATCTGCGATCGCAACTACCGCCACTAATGCTTCAGAGCGCAGCGCGGGAGGTGTATCCACCACTACTAAATCGTAACCTGTGATCTTTCCTAAATCACCTAAAAGTATCGGATCAGTTTCTTGAGATAAATCAAATCCCATTCCCTGCTGACTGCGCCCAAACCACCAACTAGCAGAACCTTGAATATCTGCGTCAATCAAAAGCACCTTATTTTTCTTCGCAAAGTTTGCAGCCAGATTGATTGCGGTAGTCGTTTTGCCGACTCCTCCTTTACCGTTGAGAATAGCGATGATTTTTGGCACTGCTTGCTTCCGATGCTGCCTCTTAAGTGCTGAGTGCTGAGTCAAGAGTTAAGAGTTAGAAGTATATTATTTTCCTCTTTGTCCTTCTTCTAGTCATCAATCCTCAGTCCCTAATGATGAATATACCGCTTTGTGTGACCTTAATTAACATTAAAACTCGTAACAATAAAATTTAGAAGCCATTAACTCCACAAAATTCTAAGGAAAACTTTACAGATCCTCTTCGTCTGTAGACTTGACAGCAAGACGTATGCTTATTTTCGGCAAGATAAAAGCGATTGGCAAATACTACCAAAACCATTGGTGAAGACAGCCAGAAAAGCGCTGGAATTAACCGATAGAAAACGGGTTATTGCGGCTTTTGTGCATTTGGTTCATACTACTGAAAGTCGCACAGTTCTTAGACTTGCAGCCGAGAAATTAGGAAAACTCGATCCGGGTAATAAAAGCAATCAACTAAACAATAAGCGCAAAACTCTTATCTTCCTCCGCGTTCCTCTGCGCTTCCCTTAGCGTTCCTTTGCGTTAAAAAACAATCTCCTCCCTCATCCTCTCTTCCAGCACATCCAATAACCCATCCACATCCTTCCCAACTTCCTCAAAACAAATCGGTGGTGCTGGTTCCGGTACAAACTGAATTAACTTAATTTCCCCCTTTCCAATGCCAATCATCACAACTTCCACCTCCGGCTTATAATTCTCAACAATTCCCAAAATTTCTTGCAGCCGATTCTCAACCTTAATATTTAACTTCTCTATCTGCTCTTTCGGACAATAAACAAAATGCGGCGTTGGTTGTAAATCAATACCAACAGTACCCTGGCTATCACCGTTTGCTAACCACAATCCCCAAAACAGCGCCGCCAACTCTTGCTGATTTGCTTTCACAAACTTATCCAACTGGCGACGCCACTTGTGATCACCTGATTCTGGTTGACTATGACCAAAAAACATAAATAATTCGTAATGAAGACACAAAACTTTGCGCGAAAGTTATCTCAAACCTGACTGTACACGCCAGAGACTAGAATAAATCTCATCTTTCTCCAGCAATTGCTCATGGGTTCCCGACTCTACTAATTTCCCATGTTCCATGACATAAATGCAATTGGCATTGCGGATGGTGGAAAGACGATGTGCGATGCCTACGGTGGGCTTTACCTATGCAATTGTAGTTCTATCTACTGTAATCCGTTCGAGCGATCGCTGGATTGCCGCTTCTGTTTCATTATCCACTGCCGAGGTAGCTTCATCTAAAATCAAAATGGGGGGATTCTTTAAGACTGCACGGGCTACGCCTACGCAATCCGTTGTCTTTGTCCACCAGATAACTTTTGTCCTCTTTCCCCTACAATTGAGATTTTAATACAGTTAGCCACGGCTTTTTGCAGTTGCGTGTAGCTGATATTAGCACAAGTTCAGGTGGTATCTGACTTTTGTAGACTTGGGACTGCGTAGGTAAGCTGATGACGTGCGAATATAATACAGGATACCTGCGGAAAAAAGGAGATAATTTTGAAAAATCAACAATTGGGAAATTGGCAAACCACAGTTTTCGGAATTGTGTTAGCAATACTGGTAATTATTGGACTAAATTCTTTTATTATTATCACCCCAGGACAAGCAGGAGTGATCAGTATCTTGGGTAAAGCTAGAGATGGCGCTTTATTGGAAGGGATTCACGTAAAACCGCCTTTTATCACCGTGATCGATGTGTATGATTTGACAGTACAAAAGTTTGAAGTACCAGCCGAGAGTTCTACTAAAGATTTGCAAAATTTATCTGCGAGATTTGCGATTAACTTTCGCCTTGATCCGATAAAGGTAGTTGAAGTTAGAAGAAAACAAGGAACTTTAGAAAATATTGTATCAAAAATCATTGCGCCTCAGACACAAGAAGCATTTAAAATTGCAGCAGCTAGAAGAACAGTAGAAGAAGCAATTACCAAAAGAAGTGAATTGAAAGAAGACTTTGATAATGCCTTAGGCGATCGCTTAGACAAATATGGGATAATTGTGTTAGATACTAGCGTAGTTGACTTAGCCTTCTCACCAGAATTTGCCAAAGCAGTGGAAGAAAAACAAATTGCTGAACAGCGGGCGCAAAGAGCCGTTTATGTAGCACGGGAAGCTGAACAAGAAGCACAAGCAGACGTTAATCGTGCTAAAGGTAAGGCAGAATCTCAAAGACTCTTAGCAGAGACACTCAAAGCCCAAGGTGGACAGTTGGTTTTACAAAAAGAAGCAATTGAAGCTTGGAAGAGTGGCGGCGCTCAAATGCCAAAAGTCCTTGTTATGGGTGGAGATTCAAAAAGCAGTGTTCCCTTCATATTCAACCTTGGCAATGTACCAAATCAACCTTAATTAGAGTAAATAATACTTAGTAAGTTGGGCTAGTCCCAACTCAAATACAACAGCAAAACCAAGAAGATAATAAACGAAGTTTATGTCAACCTCCAATCATCACAATCTCACCGCTGAAGAAGCGAAGAAATTACTGAATAAATTCAACTGTCTAGATATCGCTCCTATCCTCAAGCCGTCCGAAAAAGCTGTAATTCGTAATGCCTTAATTTTGCTCACCAACCTTGCTGATTATCAAATTTTAGGAATTTGTGCTGATACAGCAGAAGAAGGAATACTAGCTATGAAGATGTATTCTCTGGCTTTGGGTTATGAACCACCAGACAATTTACTTACGCCTGAAGGTCCAGTTTATATCAAATTAAATGGTAAAAATGGTTTGTGTTATCTTGATTCTTATGCTGGACATCATCGTGGAGTATTAGTATCTTGCCAGTCTTACGACGAAGAGGGAATTAACGAAATGTATGGACATTTACCCTTAGATTTATTTGTCTAAAACTCAGCAAATGTTAGGTAAGCCACATACCTTACCTACCAACTACTCCCTTCCCCCTCTTATCTTCCTTTGCGCCTCTGCGCCTCTGCGTGAGAAAAAAAATCTCTATATTAGATTAGCGACTAAATTCTATGAGTATTATCACACTACAATCAGTAAAAAAAGACTTTGGCATCAAAGAAATCTTAAAAGATGCTAGCTTTAGCCTCGACACTACCGATAAAGTTGGCTTAATTGGTACTAACGGTTCTGGTAAATCAACTCTCTTAAAAATGATAGCTGGTCTAGAATCAATTGACAGTGGTCAAATTTTAGTCAACTCTGGTTCTAAAATTATCTACTTACCCCAGCTGCCAGATTTAGATGAAAATCACACAGTTTTAGAGCAAGTTTTTGCCGACAGTGGCGAACACATGGCTTTGGTGCGTGAGTATGAAGAACTTTCAGATAAATTGGCTCACTATCCAGATGATAGCCAACTAATGTCTCGCCTTTCTGTTGTGATGCAACGGATAGATACGAGTGGTTCTTGGGAACTAGAAACTAATGCCAAAATTATCCTCACAAAGTTAGGAATTTCTGACTTTGATGCCAAAATAAGCACTTTATCTGGAGGCTATCGCAAACGGATTGCTTTAGCATCAGCGTTGCTAGCAGAACCCGATGTTTTGCTCATGGATGAGCCGACAAACCATCTTGATGCTCTTTCTGTTGAATGGTTACAAAGTTATTTAAATCGCTATCGTGGCGCACTTTTTCTCATTACCCACGATCGCTACTTTTTGGATAAAGTTACTAATAGAATCATTGAAATAGACCGAGGCGACATTTACACTTACACAGGTAACTATTCATATTACCTCGAAAAGAAAGCCTTGGCTGAAGAATCGGTCGTAAGCAGTCAACGTAAACATCAAGGCTTGTTGCGGCGCGAGTTGGAATGGCTCAAAAAAGGGCCGAAAGCCAGAAGTACTAAGCAAAAAGCTAGAATTGACCGCGCTCATGCTCTCCGGGATACTGAATTTAAACAAGTTCAGGGTAAAGTTGATATCTCTACAGTTGGTCGTCGCATTGGCAAAAAAGTTATTGAATTAAATCAAGTTTCTAAAGCCTATGACGGACGTACCCTAATTAATAATTTTACCTATGAATTTAGTCCAGAAGACCGTATCGGCATTATCGGCGCTAATGGTGCTGGTAAATCCACTTTAATGGATATGATTATTGGGCGGGTTAAACCAGATTCCGGCGTTGCAGAAATTGGTACTACAATTCACATCGGTTATTTTGACCAGCATTCTGAAGAATTGCTCACAGGATTAAACGAAAATCAGCGCGTGATTGACTACATCAAAGAAGAAGGGGAATTTATCAAAATCACCGATGGGACTCAAATTACGGCTTCGCAAATGTTGGAGCGGTTTCTGTTTCCTGGTAATCAGCAGTATGCCCCAATTAATAAACTTTCAGGTGGAGAAAAACGCCGATTATTTCTGTTGCGGGTTTTGATGAGTGCGCCCAATGTCTTAATTTTAGATGAACCGACAAATGATCTAGATGTACAGACATTGGCAGTATTAGAGGATTATTTAGAGGATTTTGCCGGGTGTGTAATTGTAGTTTCTCACGATCGCTACTTTCTTGATCGCACCATCGACACAGTATTTTCCTTTGAAGAAGGCGGTAATCTCCGGCAATATCCAGGTAATTACTCAATTTATCTGGACTATAAAAAAGCTGAAGAAGCAGCACTACAACAAGCTGCTAATACTAAAGAGAAGCCAAAAATTGCCGAAGTCCAAAATGTTGCGGCTTCACCCAAAGGTGGAGAAAATCAAAAGCAGCGCAAATTATCCAATTGGGAAAAGCGAGAATTTGAGCAGTTGGAAGGTAAAATTGCCCAGTTAGAAGCTGAGAAAGCAAAAGTTGAGAAAACCCTAGCGAAGGTTTCAGCGGGGAATTATAGCGAAGTGCAGAAACTCTATGATCAGGTGGAAAAGCTCAAGCAAGCGATCGATGTGGCGACTGAACGCTGGTTAGAATTGGCAGAGATGGAGTCTTGATGGTGGGCTGGGCATCTCACATTTGCAAAAGTTAACCGAGTACCTGAAATCGATGTGCCAGAGGGAAGCAAGTCAATCACAAGCTATGTTGTCGGTCAAGTAATTGCTTTTGTGAAATCAGAAAGCGTCATTCCCTACAGGATGCTGCGCGAATGCTTTGCTTGCCATGACAGTGTTTCGCCGACGATTATATTGCTGTTGATTAAAGTGCGATCGCTCTGTCTCTTCCAAACTGCGTAGTTTACCGCCGTAGGCTGGCATTTTTCTCCTCTTGAGTGTGTTTTTTTCGCACTTCAACACCATTATGCTGATTTTAACAGTTATATTTTTGTCAATTCCTCACGCTTGTAGGGTGCGATCGCAGCAATTGGTATTCGCCTAACCTGCGATCCAATCGCTTAAGTTGGCTTTGCCTACGCAGCAATATCTACCAACAAATCGCTTTGCATCTACGCACTATCCAATAAACGGGAGCGGTCTGCCTCGTAACGGGAGCGGTATCTGTTACGACGGGAGCGGTATCTGTTACGACGGGAGCGGTCTGCCTTGTAACGGGAGCGGTATCTGTTGCAACGGGAGCGGTCTGCCTCGTAACGGGAGCGGTATCTGTTGCAACGGGAGCGGTCTGCCTCGTAACGGGAGCGGTATCTGTTGCAACGGGAGCGGTCTGCCTCGTAACGGGAGCGGTATCTGT
>JBBSCU010000244.1:0-8307 GCA_038249935.1 Chroococcales cyanobacterium | reverse complement strand
TAGCATTATCACCAAAGTCGCGTAATTGAATAAGCATCAAATGCTATATCTGCACTAATAATTGGTATTTTCTCTACCATCGCTTGAGCAATCAAGATTCTATCAAATGGGTCACGATGTTGTAATGGTAGGGTAGTAATTACATCAATGTGCTCCAGATTAATATTGAGTAAATTAAAGTCATTTAATGCTAACTGTTGCTGGATAAAAGTCTTAATTGGTAAACTAAAACTTAGCTTACCAATGCTTTGCTTTATTGACATTTCCCATATACTAACAATGCTGATGAGTTTCTCATTATTCTGGTTTTCAATTAATAGTCTCATCTGGTCGCTAAAACGTGCATATCCTTGAAAAAACCAAATCAAAGTGTGAGTATCTAATAACACCTGCATTACATATAATCCTGAAACTCTTCTAATGGCTCATCAAAGTCATCTGTTATCTTAATCAAACCTTTGGCACTACCAAACAAAGGAGAGCGTTTTTTCTCTGGAATTACCGGAGTCAGTTTAACTACTGGCTGCTCATCTTTAGTGATGATAATTTCTTCGCCATTGATTGCTGCTTCGATTAATTCGTGTAAGTGTTGTGATGCTGCATCAATAGTAATCTGTTGCATGATTATCACCATTTCATTAATTATTTCAAGTATGAAGTTGCTTGAGTTATTTGTCAGTGATCATTGTTTTGCTTGAAGGCAGCTTTAAAATCTCTCTTCCCTAGTTTCGTCGCTCATCTCACCATTATAATCAAATCAAACCTTCCAATGCGTGTTGCAAATCATTTGTCACATCAGCAACAGCTTGTCTAGCAGCTAAACGATTTTCCTTATACGCCGGGTAAAGCTCAGAAATAGATATCGGTTCACCCACAGTTATTTTGACTTTTTGCTTACCCAATTGTGGACGATGTACAGCCTTATTTCCTTTGATTTTAGCGAGCATTTTCCATAAAATTAAAGTCGTCTCAGCAAACCTTTCTGGTGTTGGATTTTCACGAATATAATTACCAGAAACAGCCACAAAACTTTCTACTAAACGCATATGCCACATCCGCGCATTTGCTTCTTCAGCAACGCGATCGCCTAAAGCTCTTTCGACAGCAGAGACTCCTTTTACATCCTTAAATTCTTCTCTAAATATATAATTCCAACCGGCTTGTTCTACTCGCTGACATCGATCCCTCAAACTACCTTTTGACTGCAAATTAAAATACTGTTCTGATATTAACAGCGCTGCATTTAACAAAGCTTGTAAACGAATCGCTAACGCTTCATTTCTATCTTCTATCTCTACTGTTTTGACATCTGCCAGCTTTTGATGATAGAACCGCGTGTAAAATTGTTCCATCAGCGAAAGTAAATGTTCTGCTAAAGTCAACAACCGGGGATAAAGCGACTCCACCGAAGCAAGTTCTGGTGGATTCACAAGTAAACCACTAGCCGTTTCCAATTCACTTAAAAGATTTGCGATCGCATCCCAAGGAGCATCAACGTAACTATATTTAATCCCAACTGGTACAATTAGAACCTGTTGATCGCGTCCAGCTTTTTGCAAATCTTCAGCACACCAAAAACCTAATTGGGCGATACCAGGTTCTAAGGGGCTAATATTCTCTGATAAACCATTGGTACCACCTTCTGGCGCAGCCGCCATCGGGAATTTCCCATTGGCAAACAAGTCACGCGCCGAACGTAACCCCGTCCAGTCAGCTTTACCGCGTTGAATCGGAGTACCACCTAAATTAGAAGCAATCCAACCTACATAAGAACCTGCCCATAGAGGAATGCCGCGATCGTAGATAAAATGAGCGTGAATCGGAAGTTGTAGCATTGTACCTTGCGATCGCGCTACCTTTGGCATCAGTTGAGAAAACAAGTAGGTCAAACAAAATGGATCGTCTGTTTTAGGATGACGAAATGCCAGCATAAAACGGATTTTACCCTCCTGAAACTGGCGATAGAGATCCACCAGAACCTCTACATTGTCTCCTTCAATTTGGGTAATAGCTGTTTGCCAGTTAATATAAGTTGGTAGCAACAGATGGACAACTCGTAGAAATAATGGGTTAAACGCCGGAGGAATAAATTCTAAGGGTGGCTGTGCTTGATAAATTACATCTGCCAAAGTAGTTTCTCCTAAAGTTGCGATAAAAAAAGGCGGAAAGCTATAAGTTAAAAAGAAATAACACTATGTACTTTGTACTTCATACTTTAGTTGATATAGAAATTAGTGATTCTGAAAAGGTTATAAACGATGCGACTGTCACAAATGTTATTCGTTACACTCCGGGATGATCCAGCTGATGCTGAGATTCCCAGCCATAAATTATTACTCCGTGCGGGTTATATTCGTCGCATCGGTAGCGGTATTTATGCTTATCTGCCGTTGATGTGGCGGGTACTGCAAAAAGTTTCTCAGATTGTGCGGGAAGAAATGAACGCTACAGGCGCACAAGAATGTCTTTTACCACAATTACAACCGGCTGATTTATGGAAGGAATCGGGACGTTGGGACACTTACACCAAAGCTGAGGGGATTATGTTTTCCCTAATTGACCGCCGTGAGCAACAATTAGGATTAGGCCCAACTCATGAAGAAGTAATCACAGCGATCGCTCGTGATATGATTCGCTCATATCGCCAACTACCACTACATCTCTACCAAATTCAAACCAAATTCCGCGATGAAATTCGTCCCCGCTTTGGTTTAATGCGCGGAAGAGAGTTTATCATGAAGGACGGCTATTCCTTCCATGCCGATGAAGCTAGCCTCAAAGAAACTTACCAGGATATGTATAAAGCCTACAGCAATATCCTACGGCGTTCTGGTTTAGCTTTTCGACCAGTGGAAGCTGATTCTGGTGCAATTGGTGGTTCTGGTTCCACAGAATTTATGATTTTGGCGGAAGCTGGTGAAGATGAAGTTCTCTACACTGAGGATGGTATATACGCTGCTAACGTAGAAAAGGCTGTTTCTTTACCAATTAACGCCGAAACATCACGGTTTACAACCTACGAGAAACGCGATACACCTGGAACAGAAACGATTGAAAAGGTCTGTCAACTCCTCAACTGTTCTCCGACTCAATTAGTGAAAAATGTCCTTTATCAGACAGTTTATGATAATGGCATAACGGTGTTAGTTCTGGTGAGCATCCGAGGCGATCAGGAAGTTAATGAAGTCAAGTTGCAAAATGAATTGACCAAATTAGCTCCTGAATATGGCGCTAAAACTATTATTAGTTTGAATGTACCAAATGTAGAAGCTCAACAAGCATGGACAGCAAAATCTCTACCTTTAGGCTACATTGCGCCAGATATTGCAGATGAGTATATTGCCGCCAACAAACAGATTCATCCCAAGTTTTTGCGCTTGGTGGATCAAACCGCCGTTGATTTAAAAAACTTTGTTACAGGTGCAAATGAAGCTGGTTATCACGTAGTTGGTGCTAATTGGGATCAGCAATTTAAGTTACCAAATAGGGTAGTAGATATTCGTAAGTCAAAACCAGGCGATCGCGCCATCCATAACCCAGAACAACTCCTACAAAGCACCCGTGGAATTGAAGCAGGTCACATCTTTCAATTAGGCACTAAATACTCCCAAGCGATGGGTGCGACTTATACCAATGAACAGGGTGAAGAAAAGCCGTTATTTATGGGTTGTTTTGGTGTAGGCGTGTCACGATTAGCACAAGCTGCCGTAGAGCAATCTTATGATAAAGATGGGATTATTTGGCCAGTTGCGATCGCACCTTATCACGCGATCGTCACAATTCCCAACATAAAGGATGCTCAACAAATCGAAATCGCCGAAAAACTTTACACAGAACTCAATCGAGCGGGAATTGAAACCCTACTAGATGACCGCGATGAACGGGCGGGAGTAAAATTTAAAGATGCTGACTTGATTGGCATACCTTATAGAATTGTAACCGGACGGGCGATCGCTAATGGCAAAGTCGAAGTCGTAGAAAGAGCCACCCGTAAATCTCAAGAAATAGTCATTGATGAAGTTACAACTACACTCCAACAATGGATTACCGCCGCAATTCAGGTAAAAAAATTAAACACCAAGATTTACGCAGAGGAATAAATACTTTACTTTGCGTTCCTCTGCGTTTTCCTCAGCGTTCCTTTGCGTTGTAAATTTAATCATCTCCAAAAACAATAAGATTTACATAATTTGGCAGGTGACGGATTAGAAATAAAAATTCTAAAATTGAATAAGGGACTTACAGAATTAAAAGGTATCAAGCCTCATCCCGGTTGTGGGAAACTCTCCACTTATAAGTATCGTCCTTAACCAGGCTGCTCCTCACATAACGACCATCTCAGCCCTCAGTCAGAAAGGTTTTGAACATGAAAGACCAACAAGGATCTAATCGTATTTCTTCAGGCATAATTGCAGCCGTTTCCGTAGCGGTTGTAGCGGTGGGTGGAGGTGTAGCTTGGATTACCTCACAGTCCAGCAATTCTCCTACACCATCAAACCCCTCTGGGCGTATCGAACAGCCAGCACAGCCATCAACTAGGCAGCCAGGTAATGAGCAAACCCCTAACGTTTATTGGCTCAGATCAAAAGAAAATGACAAAAATGTTGCTTTGGTTCCCCAGCCTGTTAAAGTAGCCTCTGTATTACCCAACCAGCCTTTAGAAGCAGCTTTCCAAACTTTGTTAGCAGGGCCGACAGAAGGGACAGATTCGACAACTATCCCCAAAGGAACCAAGCTGTTGAGCTTGAAGTCAGAAAATGACGAGGTTCACGTTAATTTATCTGAAGATTTTACCAGCGGTGGTGGTAGCACTTCAATGATGGGTCGCGTGGGACAAGTTGTTTACACTGCGACAACTTTAAATCCCAAAGCCAAGGTGTACATTGACGTGAACGGCAAACCGTTGGATGTTTTAGGCGGTGAGGGTGTAGAGTTACAACAACCGCTAACTCGTGAAAGCTTTCAGAAAAATTATCCGCTTTAGTCATTGGTCATTAGTCATTAGTCATTAGTCATTAGTTTTGGACAAATGACAAATGACCTAACGATTGCTATTTAACACCCGAAAATTATGGGCTTGCTGCTCTAACCTTGTGGCGAGGCGATCGCAAACCCGGTTACACAACTCAAAAATCATTTGATCTTCCACCCGATAATAGGCGCAAGTTCCTTCACTGCGGCGGCCAAGGATACCTGCTTGCCACATTACCTTCAGGTGTTTCGACACATTTGCCTGAGAAGTCTGTGTTGCCTCTACCAACTCTTGCACACATTTTTCTTCATCCCGTAGCAAATGTAGCAGCCGCAGACGCATCGGCTCACTTAACAGGCTGAAGTATTCAGCTACTTGTTGCACCACTTCTGGTGGTAAAGGCAACGCTTGTTTCATCAGGATTAACCCGCAAGGACTGAAAGTTTTAACAAGAAAGAATTCAGGAGTCAGTCGTCAGAATTCAGTATAAATTAGAGTCCGAGTGGCGGGTCTAAATCCCCTGCCTTCTTATTCTAAATTCTGAATTCTGAATTCTGGATTCTGCATTCTTCTTTGATGACTCATTTCATATATAGATTAATACTTAATCAGGGTTAATTCGCATTAAAGGTTGACCATATTCTACGGCATCACCATTTTCGAGGAGAATTTCCATTACCTGTCCAGAGACTTCGGCTTCGATTTCATTCATCAGCTTCATGGCTTCAATGATACAGACTGTTTGACCCTTGCGGACGCGATCGCCCACTTCCACAAAAGTCGCTTCCCCTGATGCAGGAGCGCGGTAAAACGTTCCTACCATTGGGGAAGGCACTTCTACTAATCTCTGGTCAATGGTTGAGGGAGGATTTACTGATAACTGTAATTGCGTCCCAGTTCCAGTATTGTCAAACACACGAGTTGTGGACACCTCCGTTACCTGACTTGTGGCCACCTGGTTTCCCCCAGATGAACCCGATGTCAAGCCTGAACCTACCACATTGCCTAAGGTTGCTTGACCTACCGACAACACCTGATTGCTGATGCTTACAGCCTTACGGACTGTTAGTTCAAAGTCATCACTTTTGAGGATAACTTCTGCAATATCGGTTTGGGCGATAGTTGCCAGTAATTGGCGGATTTCATTAAAGTCCAATGGCACAGTTTTTATTACCTCGACCTATTGTAAATTAGTATCTTAAATGTGGCAGGGATTAAATCCCTATGTAGGGATTTCAATTGGGAGCAAACATCTCCGTAGAGATGAAAGTTATTCCCTGCTCATATATTTATCTTCCTGAGTATCAACACGGATGCGTTCACCTTGGGAAATAAACAAAGGAACCATCACAATTGCGCCAGTTTCTAGAGTTGCTGGTTTTGAGCCACCCGTGGCAGTATCACCTTTTAAACCTGGATCTGTTTCGATAATTTCCAGAACCACAGACTTAGGCAATTCTACTCCTAGCACCTGTTCGCCCCACCGAATAACTTCGGCTTCCATACCTTCCTTGAGATATTTGACGCGATCGCCAATTTGTGCGCGAGTCAATCTGCCTTCTTCGTAGGTTTCCATATCCATAAAGATGAACTCATCGCCCTCTTTATAGGTATGCTGCATCGTGCTTTTTTCTAGGGTAGCTTGCGGCAGCGATTCCCCTGCTCGGAACGTTTTTTCCATCACGTTCCCACTTTGGACATTTCTCAGTTTGGTTCTGACAAAAGCGGAACCTTTACCTGGCTTAACGTGCAGGAATTCGATCACTCGCCATACAGACCCATCTAATACAATTGAAACACCGGGTCGAAAATCGTTACTGGAGATCATGAAACTTTCAAGTTTTGAAAGACAATCGGCATTTATTGTACCCTTCAAGCGGGGTAATTAGCTATTTAGTCATTGGGCATTGGGCATTGTCACTCACTCCCCACTCCCTGCACTTGCATTTCTTTTCACTCAGCACTCAAAACTCAGCACTCATGCTGTGGGAAGATTATTGATGGGTTACGTCCAGTCAACAATCTAATGCTGCATTTGAGTTATCCCATGCTTAACTTATTAAAATCCTGGCTGAAGAACAGCCTAATGGCAATACTGCTGGTAACAATATTTTTAGGCATAACTACAGCTGGGTGGACTCCCTTCAGTAGCGCCGCACTACCAGCCGGCAATGCAATTACTGATGGCAGAGCGCTGTTGCGGTATGCACTCCCGATAGATAACAAACCTGTGCGGCAACTACAAGCCAGTTTAGAAGACATTTCTGCCCAACTGCGGGCGAATCGGCGTTGGGGTGCTATTTCCAAAGACATCAGCAAAGCATCCCGCATTCTCGATAAACCTTCCCAAATCTTAACAAGCGTTCCCCAAGAACGCCAACCCCAAGCCGAAGCTTGGATTACCGAGTTAAAATCTGGCGTGGGTAAACTGCAAGAATTAGCGGACAGCAAAGATAAAGAACAAATTCTGCAAGAGAGAGGTAAACTGCTGAATTTCGTCACTCAGCTAGAAGAGTCAATGGTGAAACAATTCCCCTTTGAAGTACCTGCCCAGTACAGTAACTTACCCCAACTTAAAGGTCGTGCCACTGTACAGTTCAAAACTAACAAAGGCGATTTGACCCTCGTAGTAGACGGTTACAGCGCCCCTGTCACTGCTGGTAATTTTGTAGATTTGGTACAGAGGGGTTTTTATAATAGTTTAGAATTTACCCGTTCTGAAGAATCTTACTTTCTGCAAACTGGAGATCCCGCCGGGAAAGACGTGGGTTTCATTGACCCAACAACGGGCAAATATCGCGCCATCCCTTTAGAAGTCTTAGTTGAAGGCGACAAGCAGCCCACTTATGGCATTACTTTAGAAGAAGCTGGTCGTTACGTTGATATGCCAGTCCTACCTTTCTCTGCCTTTGGTGCAGTGGTGATGGCTCGTCCCGAAAGCGAAGTGAATGGAGGTTCTTCACAATTTTTCTTCTTTCTGTTTGACTCGGAACTTACCCCCGCCGGACGCAACCTATTGGATGGTCGCTATGCGGTTTTTGGCTATCTCACCGAGGGCAAAGAAGTTTTGGATAAACTAAAAGCGGGTGACAAAATTGAATCAGCAAAAGTCGTTCAAGGAATAGAAAATCTGGTTGAGCCGCAAGCTGCATAAGAAGAGAGCAGGGGGAAGGGAGAAAATAATTCCTCTTGTACAGACGCGATTCATCGCGTCTCTCCTAACTCCCCTGGCTCAGATTCCCGGCGTTGAACACCTGCTCAACAGCGTTCACGAAGTGTGCCGCAGGTATCGCTAATTCTGGAAAAATCCGTGATACAATCTTCTGAGTTGCGGT
>JBBSCU010000243.1:0-8344 GCA_038249935.1 Chroococcales cyanobacterium | reverse complement strand
TTTTTGGAGGGTAAAAATTCATGCTAAATACGTGGTAACTGTTTGGGTAAAAGCTTATCTAGCATAGACTTTGCGTTCACATAGACACAAAATTTGCATGAACTAGAAACTGGGAAATTTCATCAAAATCAACACCCTAGCCTTAATCCCCTCCTCGCTTGCGGGGAGGGGAGACAAAGCATAGCTTTGGCGGGGTGGGGTTCTTATTTCTGATTTATGCAAGAAGTCTGTTGGTTATTAGTCATTTTCAGAAACGACAATGGACAAATGACAGTGGACAAAGGACAAAGGACAAATGAGCAATATATTTCGGGAATTCCTGCGAAAAGTAGGCAGTGGAAATCACACAGCCGAGAATTTAACTCGCGCCGAAGCAGCCACCGCTACTAAAATGATGCTGTTGGGTGAAGCTACACCAGCCCAAATCGGAGCGTTTTTGATTGCTCATCGAATCAAGCGCCCTACGGGTGAAGAGTTGGCGGGAATGTTGGATGCCTACGATGAGCTGGGGCCTAAGCTGCAACCGATCCCCTCTGCACGACCTGCGATCGCTCTTGGAATACCCTATGATGGCAGAACACGCACAGCACCAATTAGTCCCGTAACAGCTTTACTACTTGCCGCAGTTGGACAACCAGTGGTGATGCACGGTGGCGATCGCCTACCAACTAAGTACGGCTTACCCCTGATAGATATTTGGCAGGGTTTAGGAGTCGATTGGACTACCCTCCCACTCGCAAAAACTCAGCAAGTGTTTGAGCAAACGGGAATTGGTTTTATTTATCTACCTCAGCATTTTCCCTTAACTACAAGTATTTGGGAGTACCGCGACCAACTCGGCAAGCGTCCACCTTTGGCGACAATGGAGTTAATCTGGTGTCCTTATGCTGGGGATGCTCACGTAATTGCTGGGTTTGTTCATCCGCCGACAGAAGGGATGTTTCAGATAGCTCTGGGACTGCGGGGAGTAACAAAATTTACATTAGTGAAAGGATTGGAAGGGAGTTGCGACTTACCGCGCGATCGCACTGCGATCGTTGGCTTATCTTCATCCGTAGCATCCCCAGAGATAGAACGATTACTCCTCGTACCGCGTGATTACGGCTTTACTACCAAGAATGTACCTCTTGGAACTACTGAAGAACTGGTGGCGGATATTCAGGAGGTTTTGACAGGTAAACCAGGTGAACTAATGCAAACAGCCTTGTGGAATGGCGGATTTTACCTATGGCAGAGTGGTATTTGTCTAGATATGCTAGAGGGTTTAGCTAAGGCAGAAAAATTATTAACTAATGGTGTAGTAGCAGCTAAACTCCAACAACTCAGCCAGTTAGTAAATTGACAGTCAAAATAATTCGTAATTAATTACGAATTATTTCCTCAGCCACTCCTCCAAAATAGATTTTTGCTGCAACCAATCCTGACCCACTTGGATGCTGATATCCGAGCCAATGTTGCCAGTACTTTCCACACGCACTTCGCCAAATCCCAAACTGTTGCGAATTGATTCGGCAGTCTCAATATCTCCTTGCTGGGCGATAATGTGAGTTACCTCTAGAGGTTCACTCCATGCCTTGGCGACATAAATGTTGCGATATCCAGATTTTTCCAAGGCTCTAATTAATGGTTGGAGGTTAGAGCGATCGCCACCTGTACTATCTTGAATTGCTACACGTAAAGAGGCAGGGTCGGCAATTTGCTGTCCTTGTTCTGATTCCAAATCAAAATGCTGCGCCATCAGCTTGGCAATGCCATCTGGGTTAGGCAACCAGTAGCTAGCATTAGACTTCCCTGGATCGCCAAAGGTACCCGGCAGTAGTAACTGCTGAATCTTTTTGGATTGATTAGCGTCATTTGCAAAACGTAATAAAGCCGCTAACTCTTCACCAGTCATGTTAGTGTCGATGTTTTCTTTCACTACATTGAAAATTTCAGGTAATTGCTTCAATGTACCTAAATTCAGGGCTTGTTCCATCAAAGCACGCATGACCATCTGCTGGCGCTGAATTCGACCAATATCTCCTAGTTCGTCACGGCGAAAGCGCAGCAATTGCAGTGCCTGATCGCCGTTGAGATGATGCTTACCAGCTTTAAGATTGATGTACAGGTGCTGGGACTCATCTTTATACTTCATATCTTTGGGGACGTAAACTGTTACCCCACCTAAGGCATCAACTAGCTTTTCAACTCCGAGAACATTAATTCGGACATAGCGATCAATTCCCGCTCCACCCAAGAGATTACTGACGGTCTTGGCAGTTAAAGCAGGCCCACCCTGAACATTAGCGGCATTAATTTTTTTTATTCCATACCCCTCTATTTCTGTACGGGTGTCTCTGGGAATAGAAAGCATGGCCATTTTTTTCGTCTCTGGATCAAATTTGACCAAGAGCATCACATCGGCAAGACCATCAAAGGAGTTGACTTGGGGCAGATATCCCAGATTTTGGGTTTCAGCGGGAGGATTTTGGACATCTGGCGGCAGTACGCTCATCCCCATAACCAAGAGATTTACCGGGCGAGTTAATTCTGAAAATTGTAGCCCACCTCCAGAGATGCGATCGCTATCAAAGACCGCTTTATCCTTTGCACTTAGCTGGGCTTGTTGCAAAGAGGTACTGGTCAAAGACACCGCCAAAAGCGCCCCTGCTGTTGCTGACACCATTGCAATCCCACTCATACCCACCCAAAACCACAGCCAACGTCCTGATTTTGAGCTTTGGGAAATTTTGTTACTAGACTTTGAGGCTTTTCCTGACTGGTTTTCTTCCGCCGAACTTCTTTGAATGGTCACAGACTTCCTCACACTTACTCACTAATCAAATTCGATAAATTTGCAGACTAAAAATATGGAAACAAATCAAGCCATAATAGCTAACTCTTAATTATCAGTGCTAACCTTTTTAAGTTAGTGTCAACCACAACATTTATAGCAGCATTTTTCTTTATTTTGGCCAATATGAAGATGTTTTATTGAAGGATGGCAATAATAAACTGGATTTGACTAGATATATAGATAAATCAATCGTTATCTTTGGGAAAATAAGTAAAAATACCGATAATTTATCACCCTAAGAAATTAAGATAAGTACTTGCCTAACACTCGTTCTGCTAAAGTACTAAACCCTGGTAAACGCCGAGACTTGCCCTGTATCACGCGCAAAATCAACCAGATACTTACTAAAAAGTAACCCGATGTGAGAAAGCTATTGAGGATAAATAGACGTAGTGTAAAAAAATCTGAAGTTGCTGCTGGGCTAGCTAATAATAGATATCCAAACATCCAACTTAGTGCCAAAGTAATAGACAGACGACTAATAGCAAGTTGTTCCCTACTACCGTGACCCCGATAGAGAGTCCACAAAGATGGAAAAAAGCCGATGATCGGAATCAAATATAAAAGTAACTCTGTTTTGGGCATTGGGCATTGGGCATTGGGCATTGGGCATTGGGCATTGGAGAGGAATTTTTCCCCTGCTCCCTGCTCCCTGCTCTCTGCTCCCCCTTCTCCACTCTCTTTTGGTTCAAAATTTTCCATTAGGGTTAGTCTAACTCCTAAACTAGAAGGATGAATGAAATTCATATAGTTAGAGATAATAATCTGTAAAGAAAGATTTAATTTAGTTGTATCCCGCAATCAGCTCAAAATGCAGACACGCAAGCTACTCGACTGGTGGCAAACATTTACGCCAATAGTGCGAATCGGGGCGATCGCGCTCTTCGTTCCGCTGCTAGTTCTCAATGGTTGGGCACTTTCGCTATTTTTTGATTATTTCCATTCTCTCATAGTCATTCTGGTCGGAGCCTCAGTACTGGCATTTCTGCTCAACTACCCCGTGAGCTGGATGGAACATCATGGTGCTAGGCGAGAGCAAGTAGCTATCCTAGTATTTCTCTTGGCTTTATCGATTTTATTGGCGTTGGGTGTTACACTCATTCCCCTGGCTCTTACCCAAGCGCAACAACTGGTAGCTCGTTTACCAGAGTTGATCGACTCTGGACGCTCTCAGTTAATGATATTAAACGAAAAAGCTGAGACTTTTGGCTTACCGATTAACCTTGATGCTCTGGTAGTGCAAATAAACGATCGCGTCAAAGGAGAATTGCAAGCGATCGCTGGACAAGTTCTAAATCTGGCGGTAGTTACAGTCACCAGTCTGCTAGATATTCTCTTGACGATGGTTTTGACTTTCTATCTTCTACAGCATGGGGGTGAACTCTGGCAAAGTTTAGTGGAATGGCTACCGAATAAATTTCGCGATCCTTTCTCCAAAACAGTCCGCCTGAGTTTCCAAAATTTCTTCATCACCCAACTAATTTTATCTACCTGTATGGCCTCAGCTCTTATTCCTACCTTTTTGTGGCTGAAAGTACCATTTGGGCTGCTATTTGGTTTAACTATTGGCCTCATGGCTCTCGTCCCCTTTGGTGGTTCTGTGGGCATCGCCCTGACTACCGTACTAGTAGCGTTGCAAGATTTCTCAATGGGTGTGAGAGTTTTGATAGCAGCATTGATTGTACAGCAAATTCTCGAAAACTTAATTGCCCCCCGAATTTTAGGCAGTTTTACTGGTTTAAATCCAGTTTGGATTTTAATTTCGGTCTTGACAGGGGCAAGAATTGGCGGACTGTTAGGTGTAATTGTGGCAGTACCAACAGCTGTTGTGATTAAGACTGCTTTAAGTGCCCTGCGTCCTGGTAGGGAGACAAAGGACAGCGCCACTGGGGAGATAACTGCACCAGTTGCAGCAAACGAGTCTCTGAAACCTGACGCTAAAAACACTCTGAGTATTTCGGAAGCGACATTACATTAAGGAGGCAGGAGGCAAAAGAGTGGAGTTCCAAACTTCATTAATCAGTATCAGAGGTGGATGAATGGAGTTTTCTAACTTCTGCTCCCTGCCCCCTCATTGCGGCTCAATGATGGAACCCATAAACAAAACGCTTCCCGTCTGATTATCCCTAATGGCACAGAAAAAGGGACGATCAACAATCATTCGGAATGGTTCTGGTTCCTGTCTCAAAGATGTTGCTACCATTCCCACTGAAGTAGCCGCAGCCGCTTCAGTGCCTTCTTCGTTCACTTCGACAAAAGTTTTATGCTTAACTTGGCTAATGGCAAAATTCTTACCCATGCCGGAAAAATTGGCTTTGTTGCTGAATGCCTCTTCCATGCCTAAAGTTTTCAAGGCATCATTAAGTGTAACGTCGTAATCTGTTTTAAAGCGGGGTAGGCGAATAAAACCTTTTTGTTCGTTGAACTGAGTCATCCATTTATCCCAGTTCTGAATATTCAAGTTTTGATAGAAGCCTTTGAGGTTAGAGTTCTCTTTGGGCAGGAAGATATAAAAACTGACCTTACCATCTTTACCGTAAGGTAAACTAATTGACTGAAATTGTTCAGTTTCGTAGTATCTATAATCACCCTTCTGTGACATCATTGGGTGTTGTTTTTGTCTGCCAGATTTCATGTAAAACGGATGTTGAGCGGTTTGACTCTTGTTAAATTCGTTACTCCAATTTCCTTTAAAATATATGGCATTAATCAAAAATAACACTTGATTGGGTTCAATTGTTTCAACTATTTTAGTGATTTTGCCCTTAGTATTTTCTTTTACCCAGTTATTGATAATACTAGATGCGGCGGCATCTTTAAAGTTTAGATTGCTCACCTTAGCTTGATAGAAATCCTGGGTTCTCTTGAGAAAGTCTGGCGCAAAGCTAACATCTTGATTTGCCCAAAGTGAGTTAGCAATGTTTAGTTGCACTTTCGTATCCGAATTGTCTAAAAGCTGCTTTAATGCCGCCGCGTAAGAAGAGTTAATTTCTGGTAGATTCATTCCCTGTAACTCCAGGGTTTTTGCCATTGCTTGTTGAGTCGAGCCGCTAGCGCCATTGTAGGTCATAGCAAGTGCGATCGCGACACTTGAAGGTGAGATAAAAACGTTTTTCTCAGGATCGTTTTTCAGAACTTCTGAAAATAGTTTGAAACCAAACTTATTGCTAGACTCAACGATTTTTGTATCAGTGTTGACTGTTTTTTTTTGCAATGGAGTTTCTGGCTGAGGTAAAGTAGATTGAGCAAGGACACTTTTATTACTATCGACCTGAGAACACCCTAATACACCAAATAGAACAACACTGGCAGCTGCCAGAGCATAACGTCTGCCCAGACTAACACCGTAACGCCTTTGTAGAAAGTTTTCTTTCGCATCACTCAATTTCTGCCTGTTCATTCTGCCACCTCACTTGCCAAAGATTCTTGATCTGTGCTTCAGGGTTGACGCAGATACTGTGTCAATGACTAACTATTGCATTTGCCGCAATATAAAAATGGGACTGTTACAGTTTTTGTAACAACAAGTGAGTAGCTCAGAAAAATTAGACACACAAGCATTTGAGTTAAAATTGACACGTTCCGTACTGAAGTTTCCTCTTTCTCCCGTAGCTTTAATGCCAATCCGTCACGTTGGCAGTGTAAATGCCCATATGGATGGGGAGCAAGTCTTAAAGAAATTGAAAATTTATGATCAATAGGACTTACGCACACTCTACAATTCTTCTCTGCGAGACGCTGTGCGTTGGCGGTTTGATAAATTAAGCGAAGTTGGCAGTTTTTGCGTAAGTCCTATAATCGTCTAAGAAGGTGCGGATTGTAACTTTTCTAGTCGTGCTAGTATTTCTGAACTGTGAATAGTTGGGTTGACTTTAACAAAAGTCTCGCGCAACACGCCTTGAGGATCGATGATAAAACTGTGGCGCATAGAT
Source organism: Chroococcales cyanobacterium (assembly GCA_038249935.1). GTDB lineage: Bacteria > Cyanobacteriota > Cyanobacteriia > Cyanobacteriales > Nostocaceae > Nostoc. Next base: position 1,576 of record JBBSCU010000243.1, on the reverse strand, counting down.
AAGAATCCGAGCCATGAACCGTAAGTTTTACTCACTGAACCATCAGTATCAGCCAACAGCGGAAATTTTAGTCCCTCTGAATCACAAAATTTGGCGTGAGAATCAATATCATCAGCACTTACACCAATAATTTGAGCGTTTTTTTCAAGGTATTGGGGTAAGTCTTGCTGAAAACGACGAGCTTCTATAGTACAACCAGAGGTGAAGTCTTTGGGATAAAAGTAGAGGACTACCCATTTACCACGCAAGTCAGAGAGGGAAATTTTGCCATCGCCTGTGTTAGTTGGCAAAGTAAACTCTGGTGCGGGTTGATTAATTGCAGGGAGTTTACCACCAAGAGCATCAGCAGCAGGGGTAAAATTCAGCCAGCTGATGATAGAAACACAGCTGGCAAATAATATGCTTAAAAAAGTGCGGCGAGAAATCATGGTGCAAACCAGAATCATAACTTTAGATAAGTTTACAATTCTTGGTTACGGCAAATCTTACTCTAAGTGAGATTCGGGAGGAATATCTATACTTTCAATGTATTGGCTATCTAAGAGAAATGCTCCCTTAGCAAAGCGAATACCCCAATATCCACCGGGACGACGGTCAATAACTATACCCTCTTCGCCAATGTGAATTACATCGGGGGGGCGCAGCATGGGCATGGGTTCAGCAGTTTTGACATAAGGTGGTAGTACGACAACCCGGACTTTACTACCAATTGCGAATTCTTTGGACATTTTGAAAAAGCTAGGAGTTTTGATTAACTAATAACTCATAACTTCTAACTTTTACTAGAGTTTGCCCAATTTTCTATTTTGGTGTCAATAAATAGGGAAAGGGAAAGAGGAAAAAATTTTATCCCCTTTCCGCATCTTCTGCAAGAAGTCTGTTAATTCTTGACTATGGAAAACAATGTCTGCACATTAGTCAAGGGTAAATGCCATAATAATTCTGGTTGCCAAGTGTCTGGGTCAAAGTGGGAGTGACAACCGCGTTGGTATGCTTGCCAAAGTCTATCCCAGCTGAATTGTTGTCGAGAATTGAGATTTTTATGGATGACTCGCAACAATCCTAGTCCCAGCATCAAGTTAGTTAGGCTAAATTTTGTTCCTAATAAAAATGCCTGTACTTCTGCTTCACCAATGGGGTCAGTTCCATAACCGGTGAGGACGTGAACCCCGTCATGGAGTTGTTTACGGCGGCTACCTGTGGTGAAGGGTTTTAAATTGTGTTCATTGAGAAAATTTGCCCAAGTTCTGCCAAAAGTGCCAGTTGTGAGGAAACGCAATTTTTCTATATCTACAATTGGAGAAACATTTTGTCCCTGTGCTTCAGATATGCGATCGAGTAAATCTAAAAACTGTTGCAGCCGAGGAGTGGGATTTGAGGAACCAGCAAAGGGTTGCATCATAGTTTCTGTTGGGATGAGATGGGCGACACTGCCCATTGGTGTCAACTTAACGTGAAAGCGTAGTCTGATAAGCATTTCAAAATTTTTCGATGTACCACCTAGATTTTGATCCCCCCTAACCCCCCTTAAAAAAGGGGGAACTAGAGTCTTTTGCCCCCTTTTTAAGGGGGTTGG
>JBBSCU010000242.1:0-8361 GCA_038249935.1 Chroococcales cyanobacterium | reverse complement strand
TCATTTTGAATTTTAAATTTTTATGTACGATGTCCTCGACTCCGGCTCTGTCTTAGAAGTGTTGCGACCAGTAGAAGACCCAGAACTCCGCAAAAGTCTGGTAGAACTGAATATGATTCGCAACGTCAAAATTGACGATGGTAAGGTTAGTTTCACTTTAGTATTGACCACTCCTGCCTGTCCTTTACGGGAGTTTATTGTCGAAGACTGTAAGAAAGCCGTCAAAAAGCTACCAGGTGTTACAGATATCAGCATAGAAGTGACGGCAGAAACCCCGCAACAAAAAAGTTTGCCCGATCGCACTGGCATTTCTGGGGTGAAAAATATTATTGCTGTTTCCAGCGGCAAAGGTGGCGTTGGTAAAAGTACGGTGGCGGTGAATGTAGCAGTGGCTCTAGCCCAAACTGGGGCAAAAGTTGGCTTGCTAGATGCTGATATTTACGGCCCCAATGATCCGACTATGCTTGGTTTAGCTGATGCCCAAATTACTGTGCGCTCAACCCAAACAGGTGACATCCTGGAACCTGCTTTTAATCACGGCGTTAAATTAGTTTCAATGGGCTTTTTGATTGACCGAGATCAACCAGTAATTTGGCGGGGGCCTATGCTCAATGGTGTAATTCGCCAGTTTCTCTATCAAGTTGAATGGGGAGAACTGGACTATTTGATTGTAGATATGCCACCGGGAACCGGAGATGCTCAGTTAACTTTAACCCAAGCTGTGCCGATCGCCGGGGCAGTAATTGTCACCACGCCGCAAACTGTAGCCCTGTTAGATTCTCGCAAGGGATTACGGATGTTCCAGCAGATGAATATCCCGGTATTGGGGATTGTGGAAAATATGAGCTATTTTATACCCCCCGATCAACCAGATAAGCAGTATGATATCTTTGGTTCCGGTGGTGGCTCCAAAACAGCCGCCGAGTTGGGAGTGCCACTGCTGGGGTGCGTGCCACTAGAGATTTGCACACGAGTTGGCGGTGACATCGGTGTGCCGATAGTCGTTGGTCAGCCAGATTCAGCTTCGGCAAAAGCATTAACAGCGATCGCTTTTACCATTGCTGGTAAAGTATCAGTTGCTGCTTTGACATAATAAATTGGGGCATAGGGCATAGGGCATAGGGCATGGGGTAGGAGGGAAGAAGAACTATTGATTATTGCCCAATTCCCAATTCCCAATTCCCAATGCCCAATGCCCAATTCCCAATTCCCAATTCTTAAAATGTTGTTAAAACGATCGCTCCCCAAAATTCGCTGGAAGTCTTGGGTTAAGCCCTGGCAGTATGTAGATTGGCTACTTTTTTGTTTGCCGATAGCTCTCAGTATCTTTGGTGGCATCATGATCCTGAGTACGGAACTGAAGCAGCCAGTGACTGACTGGTGGTGGCATTGGTTGGTAGCGGGTATCGGCGCGTTTATAGCCCTGTTTTTATCTCGCATCCGTTACGAACTCTTGATGCAGTGGCACTGGGTAACTTATGCACTAACGAACTTTAGTTTAATTGCTGTGATGATTGCTGGTACTAGCGCCAAAGGAGCGCAACGGTGGATTAGTATCGCTGGCTTTAACGTGCAACCTTCAGAATTTGCCAAAGTCGGCATGATCATCACCTTAGCAGCTTTGTTACATAGGCGGACTGCTTCAAGCCTCGAAAGTGTTTTCCGCGTTTTGGCAATCACTGCTATACCTTGGGGGTTAGTATTTTTGCAGCCAGATTTAGCAACATCATTGGTATTTGGGGCGATCGTTTTAGGAATGTTGTACTGGGCAAATGCTAACCCAGGCTGGTTAATTCTGATTATTTCTCCGGTGGTTGCTGCCATTTTATTTAGTATATCTTGGCCTTTAGCAGAGCCAATAGTTTTATTTAAAGGATTATCTTTTGGCTTATTAGGGCTAATTTGGTCAGCTGCTATGGCTATTCTGGGCTGGCTAACTCTCCCCTGGCGTCGATTTGGTTTCGGCGCAATTAGTGCATGGAGTCTCAATATATTGGGTGGTGAATTAGGAGTTTTTGCCTGGAACCATGTTTTGAAAGAGTATCAAAAAGCTCGGTTAACTGTATTCATGAACCCCGATCACGATCCTCTCGGTGCTGGGTATCACCTAATTCAATCTCGCATTGCCATTGGTGCTGGTGAAATTTGGGGATCGGGTTTGTTCAAAGGGCCAATGACGCAACTGAATTTCGTACCGGAACAACATACTGACTTTATTTTCTCCGCAGTGGGCGAAGAATTTGGTTTTGTTGGTTGTTTGGTAGTGCTGTTTGTCTTCTGCTTAATTTGCTTCCGTTTACTGCACGTTGCCCAAACCGCCAAAGATAATTTTGGTTCCTTGTTGGCTATTGGGGTTTTGTCCATGATCCTATTTCAGCTAATTGTGAACGTTGGCATGACTGTAGGTTTAGCGCCTGTAGCAGGAATTCCCCTACCTTGGATGAGTTATGGGCGTTCTGCCATGCTGACCAACTTCATTTCCTTGGGAATAGTAGAATCGGTAGCAAATTTTCGACAAAGACAGAAGTATTATTGATTCGTCATTGGTCATTAGTCAGTTGTCCTTTGCTAATGACCAATGACTAATGACAAATGACTATTAAGAAGTATTAAACTATTAAAAGGAAACAAGGGAGGCTAAAAACATGATTCTGCCTGGAGCAACTATTCGCGTCAAGAATCCCGCAGATACCTATTATCGCTACGAAGGACTCGTGCAACGGGTGAGTGATGGCAAAGTAGCTGTATTATTTGAAGGTGGTAACTGGGATAAATTAGTTACTTTCCGCCTGAGTGAATTGGAACTTGTAGAAACCATAGCCGGACGTAAAAAAGCCAAATAAGATTAGTTAGGAGTGAGATTAGTTAGGAGTTAGAAGTTAGGAGTTAGGAGTTATGATTCTTCAACTCATCACTCCTAACTCTTAACTCCTAACTCAGACTCAGCACTCATAACTCAGCACTTCCATGCGCCTCCCTTTACCACAGTTTGCTACTGGCGATCGCCATCCCAACCACATTGCGGAGGTGATTGAGACTACTAGTACTGAATTTTTAGCTCAGTGTTTAGAACCGAAAGATTTAAGCTTTCCCCCCATGCCACCTTTTGGTAGTTGGGTCTGTTCTGTCGATGAAGAATCTGGTAATCAAGTTTATGCTGTGGTGTATTATGCCACAACTATGCCCATAGATTCCGTACACAGGGCTAGAGCTTTAGGTTTGTCATTGCAAGATTTACGCGAAGAACAACCCCAGATATTTGCCATGCTCCGAACTGAATTCCGGGCTGCGATCGTCGGGTTTGAGCTATCTTCGCAAAATCTAATTTATCAGCAAAGAGTATATCAGTATCTACCACCCCGTCCTCCGCAAATCCATCAAGCTGTTTATCAGTGCCAACCAGAAGCGATCATTAAATTCACTGAAGAACTGGATTTTTTGCGGACACTGCTTTGTATTAACGGTGCGCCAGTAGAGTCTTTGACCGCAGCTGCCATTAGAGATGTGTACCAGTTACGCAAAGCTGACCGAGAATGGCTAATTAAGGCTGGACGTAGCCTGAGCGTTCTACTTAAAGACGACTACGATCGCTTGCGGTTCATTTTAAGTCAAATCCATCCGTAGGTAGTTAGTTTTTAGACAATTGCCTAATTAATGTAAGTTAAGGTTTTTTCTTCATCAGGTGGCTTCTGCATTTATCGATTAGGCTTGCGATCGCTATTATTTGGTAATGTGATTGATGGTGTGCTTTGGGCATCCCATTGTCCAGTCGCGGTGACACGTTTAGTAGAATCACCGAAAAAAATTCAGCGCATCTTAGTACCAGTAGAAAATTTAACAGCATCTACATTACAGTCTGTGCAATTTGCCCAAATGTTGGCAGAGGCAAATCAGAGCCACATTACTGTATTGAATGTGTGCGATCGCTGCACTAGTTCTAGTAAAATTGCTTGGAAGCGATCGCATCTCTCCCTAATGGTATCTAAATTGGCTTTGACCAATGCCCCAGAAATTCAAATCATCGCTCACGAAAATGTTGCCCAAGCAATTTTGCCGGCAGCACGATTATATGATTTAGTAGTTTTACCTTTTATACGTGATAATACCAGTCCTGGAGGGTTAGCCATTACAGATGTCACAACCCAGTTAGCCAGACAACTCACCTGCTCCATTGTCATGCTTGGAGAACCGCAACGCCCTCAAACCAAAAATGTAGTTATGTCTAACACGGTTGCTAGCATTACATCTGCTGTATGATTCAGTGGATTTGGGCTGCGATCGCCTCGCATGGTGGAGGCATCGCATTTCTAGAAATCTTTGCAACAGATAATTGATTAAATGATAAATTACAATAGTGCTAACCGTAAAAACACTCTATATTATTGAAGATTTGATGAACTTTACCTAAAAGACCAACAATTTTCAAACAATGTTTGTTATTTTACTGGTTCAATTGTAAAACAAGCAGTTAAAAAGATCATAAAATTACAACTATAAAAAAAAATAAGATAAGTTCAAGAACACTTTTTGATCGAGCCTTGTTCTTTTTTAGTTCTGTATTTTTGTCCCCAACCTGGGTAATCTAAAAGTACGTGCAGTAGCTACTGAAAATATTTGTAAGTAACTGGAAAACTATGAGAATTTTGGTGACGGGTGGTGCTGGGTTTATTGGCTCCCATCTCATCGACCGGCTAATGAACGAGGGGCATGAATTAATATGCTTGGATAATTTTTACACTGGTCATAAACACAACATTCTTAAATGGTTAGGTCATCCGTACTTTGAACTGATCCGCCATGATATTACCGAACCAATTCGCTTAGAAGTCGATCAAATTTATCATTTAGCTTGTCCTGCATCTCCGGTACATTACCAGTACAACGCAGTTAAAACCGTCAAAACTAACGTGCTGGGTACACTGAATATGTTGGGGCTGGCTAAACGTGTGAAAGCTCGGTTCTTTTTAGCTTCAACGAGTGAAGTCTACGGAGATCCAGAAGTTCATCCCCAAACCGAAGAGTATCGGGGTAGCGTCAATCCCATTGGGATACGTTCATGCTACGACGAAGGCAAAAGAATTGCTGAAACTCTAGCATTTGATTACTACAGGCAAAATAAAGTTGATATTCGAGTTGTGCGGATCTTCAACACATACGGACCGAGAATGTTGGAAAACGATGGCCGGGTGGTGAGTAACTTTATAGTTCAAGCCTTACGAGGTACTCCTTTGACCGTCTATGGTGATGGTTCGCAAACTCGTAGCTTCTGCTACGTTTCCGATTTAGTGGAAGGATTTATCCGCCTGATGAATAGCGATTACATTGGCCCAATAAACCTGGGTAATCCTGGTGAATACACGATTTTGCAACTAGCACAAACTGTGCAGAACATGATCAACCCGGATGCACAGATTAAATTTGAGCCATTACCTTCAGACGATCCCCGCCGTCGTCAGCCTGATATCACCAAGGCAAGAACTTGGTTAAATTGGGAACCAACCATTGCTCTGCAAGAAGGGTTAAAACTGACAATAGAAGATTTCCGCGATCGCATCCAAAGCGAGGTCAAAAATTCAGCCTCCTGAGCAGTGTTTAGAACCACTCTGAACTTTTGTGCAAGCTGATCGATTCTATTGCTAGCCGATACTTTAGTGGCTATGTTTCCTTTGGGTGTGTAAGTGTCCTATTGACAACTTATTTTTTTAAACTAACGCTAAAAAAGCGAGGAGTTAAAAATGCGTGTTTGCGTAATTGGTACTGGTTACGTCGGTTTAGTTACAGGTGCTTGCTTGGCTCATATTGGACACGATGTCATTTGCGTAGACAATAACGAAGAAAAAGTGAAGTTAATGAAGTCTGGGCAGTCCCCAATTTTTGAACCGGGACTCTCAGAAATCATGCATTCTGCTATTGAAGCAGACAAAATTCATTTCACTACTGATCTAGCTGGTGGAGTAGCCCACGGAGAAATTCTGTTTATTGCTGTGGGAACGCCACCTTTACCCACTGGTGAAAGTGATACTCGTTATGTCGAAGCTGTAGCGCGTGGCATTGGGGAAAATCTCAACGCTGGTTACAAAGTCATCGTGAATAAATCTACAGTACCCATTGGCTCAGGTGACTGGGTGCGGATGATTGTTCTAGATGGTATGACTGAACGCCAGAAAATACTTGTAACCGCAGGTGGAGTGTCGAGTGATGAGAAATTACCTGAGGCTGTAGCTGAATTTGATGTAGTGAGCAATCCAGAGTTTTTGCGCGAAGGTTCGGCAGTTCACGACACCTTCAACCCCGATCGCATTGTATTAGGGGGCAATAGTCAAAGGGCAGTAGCTTTGATGAAACAACTGTATGCGCCAATTGTAGAACGCAAGTACGCTGCCGATCAATCTTTACCCCCTGTGCCAATTTTGGCAACAGACCTCAGTTCGGCAGAGATGATCAAATACGCCGCTAATGCCTTTTTAGCCACTAAGATTAGTTTTATTAACGAAGTTGCTAATATTTGCGATCGCGTCGGTGCTGATGTCACTCAAGTAGCCAAAGGTATCGGTTTAGATTCCCGCATTGGTAACAAGTTTTTACAAGCTGGTATTGGTTGGGGTGGTTCCTGCTTCCCCAAAGATGTCTCTGCTCTGATTCACACTGCTGATGATTATGGTTATGAAGCCCAATTACTCAAAGCTGCTGTTAGTGTCAACGAACGCCAGAGATTAATTGCTTTAGAGAAACTCCAGCAAGTTCTGAAAATCCTCAAAGGCAAAACAGTCGGACTACTCGGACTAACCTTCAAGCCCGATACCGACGACTTGCGCGATGCCCCAGCACTCATCCTAATTGAGCAGCTAAACCGACTGGGAGCCAAAGTCAAAGCTTACGACCCGATTATTTCCCAAACGGGTATGCGTCATGGTCTTTCTGGCGTGTTAGTAGAAACCGATGCCGAAAGACTAGCTGATGGCTGCGATGCTTTGGTACTCGTCACCGAATGGCAGCAGTTCAACACTCTTGACTATGTGAAGATGGCAAAATTGATGAACCACCCCGTTATAATTGATGGTCGTAACTTCCTTGACCCTGAAACAATGGTAAGGGCTGGATTCCAATATGTAGGTGTTGGACGATAGATAGTTAGGAGTTAGGAGTGATAAATAGGAATCAATACAACCCATAACTAAATAACTCCTAATACCATTTCACTTTAATAATGATACAAATACGCTGGCAGGGGCATGGCAATGCCCATTGGTGTCAACTTAAGCTCAAACACTCAATTTACCGTGGTTTTAGATCCCCCAACCCCCTTAAAAAGGGGGCAAAAGACTCTAGTTCCCCCTTTTTTAAGGGGGGTTAGGGGGGATCTAAAATCTAGGTGGCACATCGAAAAATTTTGAAATGCTTATCAGACTACGCTTTCACGTTAAGTTGACACGCATGGCATTGCCATGCCCCTACGAGAAATCTATATGTATCAGGATTTTTGTGAAATGGTATAACTTCCTTCAAAACTCAAATAATTAAATACCGCCTAGAATCATCTAGGCGGTATTTAATTTATTTAAAGCTTTACTTTAGTTAGGGTTTTGCGTGATAATTTTATCTCAAGCGCTATGTGGAATACGCTCAACTTCAGCATATCCACTGAAAATAAGTTTTTGACCTTCAGTTTCTAATCGGTTGAGCCGCATTTTTACTCCATCGAGGTCAAAGCGATCTAAATCGACCATATTATCCAAAATTTCTACCAGCGCTACGCTCAAGGTTTGCGAAATTTCCCGTTGGGCTTCTGGTACTTGATCAAGTTCAATCTTGGGATCTTTGAAGGAAACTCGCCGCCGCCTTTCAATGCCTATAGTTACGATCATGCTCAGGGGTACAAGTTCGCCATTGTTTAAATCTGCTTTTGCTGTCAGCTGCAACCGATTTTCAGGTAATAGCTGTACCTGGACTTCGGTAAAGGAGACTGGTTCACCACCAGATAATTCTGTCAGGGATGGTACGGTGAGGTTAAGCAAGCGCTTTTTAACCAGTTCCGCACTAAAGGCTTGGTTAATCCCTGCTTCTGATAAAATTACCTGAGCGATCGCTTGAGTGGGTTGCTTGAGACTGAGTTTGCCACTTAAAACCGAACCGAAGTCAATGGCAACGGCATCGGTTTCAAAAGACATTTCCTCTACGGCGAAATCTTTCCGAATCACCAAGCCACACCCGCTCATTTTGAAGCTATCAATGCTGCCTTGCAACAGTTTGCTGGAGGGGTAGCAGCGCACAAAGACTTCTACTGACTCGCTTTGGGTAAACAGGTGGCGAATCGTTTGGCTAGCGACCGTGTTGAGCATCCGCTCCCCCCAATCTGTGCCT
>JBBSCU010000241.1:0-8408 GCA_038249935.1 Chroococcales cyanobacterium | reverse complement strand
GTATATTACCGAATATCAAACATATGATGGAGAATTCTTCTTCCCAATCCTCCAGTTCTAATCACAGTAAGAATTCTATGCCTCCATTTCCTCAAAATCAACTTGTTCCGTGGGCTGAGGAACAAGAAGACGACTGGAGCTTTCAAGAATTTCTAAGTACTTTACGGCGGCGATCGCTACTCATGACAAGTGTAACGATTGCTGTGATGACACTTGTAGTGATTAACTTGGTGGTAAACCGGAAGCCCCCAGAATATCAAGGCAGTTTTCAACTGCTAGTGGAACCTGTAAATGATGACACCAAATCTGTGGATGTTATCAAAGAATCTAACTCACAAAATTCTAGTCTAGATTATGAAAGCCAAATTCAGGTTCTTAAAAGTCCTGAAGTGATGAGAAGGACTATTAAACAGTTGCAAGCCTCTTATCCAGAAATCAGCTATTATTCTCTTGTCGAATCTTTGAAGATTATTCGGTTAGAAGAAACCAAAATTATCCAAGTCCGCTATCAAAGTACCGATCCAAAGCAGACTCAAGTTGTATTAGAGCGAATTGCTGAGAATTACTTAGACTACAGTCAAGTTAGGAGGCAAACCAAGTTACGTCAAGGGGTTCAGTTTGTTGAAAAACAACTGCCATTTATTCAAAATCGGGTCGATCAGATCCAAAAAGAATTGCAACTTTTTCGACAAAAGTATAATTTTTACGATCCCGAAACCCAAGCAACACAAATTGCTTCACAAGGTGTTGAATTTTCTCAACAAAAACAAACAGTTGATCTACAGTTAGCCCAAACTCGTGCTAATTTTGCTATCCTACAAGGAAAAAATGGAACAACGACAACGCTGAATAATGCTCCTTTATATCAACAGTTGATTACTCAAATACGCCAATTTGATGTTCTTATTGCTACAGAATTAACTCGTCTGCAAGAAGAGAATCCAAGTATCAAAACATTGAAAGAGAAACGAGCTAGTCTTTTACCTTTGCTACGTCAAGAGTCAGAGCGCTTATTGGGAGTAAAGTTTGCCGAAATAGCAACACAGCTTCAGACCTTAGAAGTACAAAGCCAAGAACTTGCCAAAATAGAACGGAAACTTGCACAACGACGCAATCAACTGCCAGTTTTAACACGACAGTATGCTGAATTACAGCGCAAATTACAAATTGCTACTGAGAGTTTAAATCGGTTTCTATCAACCCGTGAAAATCTCCAAATTCAAATATCCCAAACAGAGCTTGGCTGGCAATTACTTCAAGCACCAACTACCCCAGAGCTTCCTATTTATTCCTCTACTACCCTACGCAATTTTATCCTGGGATTATTTGCCAGCATCCTCTCAGGAATTGGTATTGTCTTACTTGTAGAAAAGTTAGACAATACTTACCATAGTCTTGACGACCTGAAAAAAAAGCTCAAACAGCCATTGTTAGGAAATATTCCTTTTGAAAAACAAGTTCAAACTAAGCAAAACCGTACTTCTAATCAAAAGATTGCTTTATTAAATATACCAAATTCTTTTTCTCAGGGAATTGCTGGTTTGACTGTTTTACCAGAGCAAGAACATGGTGACTCTTCTACCAACTTTTCAGAAGCTCTACGGGTACTTTATACCAATATTCAACTACTCAGTTCCGATCACCCGATTCGCTCTATAGTTATTAGTTCAGCTACGCCTGGTGATGGTAAATCTACAGTTGCCTTCCATTTAGCTCAAATAGCTACAGCAATGGGGCAACGAGTCTTACTTGTAGATGCTGATCTTCGTAAACCCACAATTCACGAATTATCAAATTTAAATAATCTATGGGGATTAAGTAATTTAATTTCTACAAACTTGCCAGTGGGAGAAGTAACGCGACAACTACCTTCCATGAGCCAATTATCTATAATCACTGCAGGTCCAATACCACCCGATCCCACAAAGTTGCTCTCATCTCAAAAAATGAAGCAACTAATGACAGATTTCCATAACAGTTTTGACCTAGTCATTTATGACGTACCTCCTTTAGTGGCATTAGCCGATGCTAGCTTGATAGCACCCCACACTGATGGGCTTTTGATAGTAGTCAGGATTCACAAAACAAATTCCTCAATGCTAAAAGTAGCTTTAGATAACCTGAAAATTTCTCGGTTGAATATATTAGGCATAGTTGGTAATGGTCTGAAAAGTAACATCGATAATTATTATCGATAGTTGAAGTTAATCAGGGTAGGGAAATGGTTGAAACAGATAAAAAACGCTAACGCTGTAATTTTACACAGATGACAGTTGTGCGCCCCTACTTCAATTGATAGGCACACTCCACCAAGCTAAACCGTAGGGTTGAGTCGCTTCATTTAATTTTTGACGAAACTGGACGCGGATTTTGTAATTGCCAGTAGCAGCAACGGGGCAGAAAATATGTTCTACACTATCGACTTGGCTGATTGAGGAGCAAACAGCACCAGCATCTGAATTTTGAGCATCAGCTTTTACCAGGTAGAGATCGAGATTATTCAAGCCGCGATCGCGAAAATTCTCGCCCACATCAAACTGCTGGTTTTTATTGGTATCATTTAGCTCTACCAATCGATCCCAACTCAGGGTAATAGCAACAAAACTCCCCTGCTTTAACGGTTTTATTAACACATAATCAACAGACCTTCCAACATTGATTGTGCGATAATCCCAACCAATGGCTGACACCGCAGCTGATGGTTGCCATTGACCAGCACTAAATTGTTCATAAGCGCGAAATGCGTTCAAATGACCCGCTCCCATTTGGGCATCCAAGGGAATATTCGGATCTTTGTAAGCATCAGAATCTAGCCAGTTTTGATTTTGTTTATCAATTAATGTTCGGGTCATTCCCAACCGCAAGCCATCGCCACTATCTAGGATTTTGTCTGCTGAATTTAGCAATACAGCTTTCATCACTTGATGATGCCGAGAATCGACGCTCCAGTGAGATTGTTTTGTCCGCATCTGTCGGTCAGCAAGTTCCTGTAACAAAGCAACAGTAGCCGTAACTTGCGGCGTTGCAAAACTTGTCCCCGTCACCTTTTTCAATTTGCCATCTGGATTCAGCAAAGGAATGTTATTACCAGGAGCAACTAAACTGATAGCGCGACGCCCACCAAGATTAAATTCCCTTCCAGCTAACCGTTTGCTTACTCCTTCGTTAGCACCTGCCAGATTAGCCACGTCTACTTTATTAAAAACTCCTCCTCTGCGGGATGAAAAAGCCACGTTCATTCCGTTAAAATTATCTGTAGGAATGGGAATACCACCCTTGCCTTGGTTGCCTGCGATCGCATACAAAACATCATGAACGCGACTAGACCAGTCAACACATAAAGTTAGTAAAGCATTGCCGTCTAAAGTAGCCTCTGGTCTAGGATCACGGCTCAAAGCCTCACCAAAGCTAAAGTTAATGGCACGGACATCACCACTATTTTGTAGCGCTATGTGCTGGGCTGATAAGCACTCTTCTGGCTGACCCATATTTTTAGTGGAACCCACCGCAGATGAATACAGTCGCGCCCCCGGAGCAACTCCTGGCAAAGCTTTGTCTTGACTCACCATAACGCCAGCGACATTGTAGGCATGGGGGTCAACACCGATATTTGATTTAGCTAGCCCATTGCGTAAGAATACTCCTGCTACAGGTATGGCACGGTTTTTAGACACTGCCTTATCCCACCCAAACATTCCCGGTCGGCCAATTTCCACCTGACCAATAGCAACCTTGCGACCGATTAAATTATAAGGAGGTTGGTGTAACTTCAGAACGTCAATGCCGTTAGTTCCCAGAACAGATTCTAAAGCTGAAGCAATTACCGGCACACTCAGACAGGAAGCACTCAATCCCCAAATTATCCAGGTTAGTTTTTTTGTCATTAGTTAGGAGTCATTCAATTTTGAATTGTTCAGAGTCTTGCTCAATATTTGGTTACAATGCTTACAGACGAGGACGCTTGAAAACCCACTAGCCATGACCCAAAACTCATCTCAAAAGCCCATTGTAATTTCTCCATCTATCCTATCAGCAGATTTTAGTCGTCTGGGTGACGAAATTCGCGCCGTAGACGCGGCTGGAGCGGATTGGATTCATGTTGATGTCATGGACGGTCGTTTTGTACCTAATATTACGATAGGCCCTCTGATTGTGGAGGCGATTCGTCCGGTTACAACCAAGCCACTGGATGTCCACCTGATGATTGTGGAGCCAGAAAAGTATGTAGAGGGATTTGCTAAGGCAGGTGCCGATATTATCTCCGTACACTGCGAACATAATGCTTCCCCACACCTGCACCGCACCTTGGGGCAAATTAAAGAGCTTGGTAAAAAAGCTGGAGTTGTACTTAATCCTGGTAGTCCTCTAGAGCTAATTGAACACGTTCTAGATTTGTGCGATTTAGTACTGATTATGAGCGTCAACCCTGGTTTTGGTGGTCAAAGCTTTATCCCCGGTGTATTACCCAAAATCCGTAAGCTGCGCCAAATGTGTGACGAACGTGGTCTTGACCCCTGGATTGAAGTAGATGGGGGACTGAAGGCAAATAATACCTGGCAAGTTTTGGAAGCAGGAGCCAATGCAATTGTCGCTGGTTCAGCTGTATTTAACACCAAGGATTATGCCGAGGCTATTACATCAATTCGCAATAGCAAACGTCCTACGCCAGAATTAGCCAAAGTTTAATTCATTTTTGAATTAACCATACTCTACAAAAAGTAGGGTGGGCAAATTGCCTACCCTACTTTTATTTATAGATAAAAAAACTGGAAGCTATTCAAGTTTTTAACTTCCAGTAATTACTATATAAATTGAAAGTTTAGAAAGCAGAGATAATCCAGGTTGGGAGGACTAGGATTACAATAGTCGAAAGAGAAGCGTACTAGTCTATCAGCCACGATAACGTAACCGTAACTTTTTGATTTATTTCATAATCAGAACTAAGCATTGATTTTATTTTTAAAATTAACTTGCTTGCCAATCACCTCTATTTTGGTTGGAGTTGTAGTTTTTATTAGTTTACCAATCTCATTAGTATATATTTACCATTTTGGCAGATTTTAAAAAAAATATCAAATTTATGACTGCTATAGAAAACCTGCCATGCTATAAATTTTAAATTAGCATGACAGACTCTCAGGGACTCAATCAACTTTAGAGCAGAATCTATTGATTCAAAATACTTTTTAATTGAATCCACAGCATTTCAAGAAAATATCTTGAGGTTTTAATTGCAATTTCATTGATGTTTGTTAATTTACTGTGCCAATCTCTGATCTAAACTACTACCACGAATTTCTGTTTTTTGCTTTCCAACTACTTCTAGATAAGCTATATCTTTGATTTTGCTTAAGCAGCTTGATGATCCATTACTATCAGATATTGAATCATTAGTATGTTTCAGCATTTTTATATTTTCATTTTGCTGTTGATTTGTCCTACTGGCTTTAGAGTTTTCTTTTAGCAACCGATTGTAGGTGCGATATGGAATGTAATGGAGAGGATTATAGCCAGCAAATCGCAGCATTAAAACACACGCCCAGGAATATTTTCCAGCAAGAATTGCTTCAACTAATTTGTCAAGTTGTTGAGCCTTCACTGTATTATCTAAGTTACTGCTAATGCCAGCAATGTCTTGATTCATCATAGTTTTTAGTTATCTGGGATGAAGTAAACTAGTTTAGTCTCTACGATTATTGGTGTTTCAATTGAGGTTTACAATCTGCACTAGCCTTTTTGCAGATGTTTAATCGCTTCCGAGAAAATATCAATAATGGGAAGGAAACCGTATCTTTTGCTTGTTAGTGAATGAAAGGTAACTTTTTACCTTTTGTCTTGTCAGATGACTGTTCAGACAAAAGTATCGGTGTGGCTTTTGGTAGATACAGTTTTGTCCTATTAAACTTTATCAACTCTTAATTTCATAAATTCTCTCTGCTCAAATGCTTGTATTTCTTATTACTGATAAATTAAGCAATTTCCGGTAAATTAGCATATTTTTTTTAGACGATAAAAAAATATTTATCTTTGAGCTTAACAACGCTATTCGCATTTATACTATTTTTTTTCGTTAATGTCATCTGCTAATTTAGCAGATTTACAAGCTAAATTTACTGAATAGTTTTCGAGATTTACTTGTGTATTGTGCAACTTTGAATTTTGTCCCCTTTTTGCTAATTCATGAGGGGTAATACCCCTCACCCAATATCGATTTAAAAGCTTTATTATTGTCAAATCACTAGAAAATATTACCATTAACTATGATGTAAAACAACCTTTAAGAATAGTAGCATATATGGCATTATAAAAAACTTACCAGCCATAACTATTGAAAATATTTTTAAAAATACTAATTGAATAATGTTATTTATTCGTCTGATATTTCTCTATTTTTAATGGATATAGCTGTAGCAAATTTAAATAAAATCATCGTAAGTTGATGATGAATTTTTCGTAATAATTAGCCATAAATCACAGAGTTAGTTATAACAACCACTTTTTATTGGAAATGAAACATATATAGACGGTTCTGACTATATGAGCAAAGTAAAACACCCCTGACAGGATGCTTTTATAAAAAAGATGTAGCAGGCTAAGTCTATACAGTCTTAGAAAATTAAGTAATAGTAATAAAGATAATTAGCAGAAAATATTGCTAAGTTTATCTAGCAGCAATTTATATAATGTATTAACATCAAAAAAATTGAGTCAAGTGAAATTACAGATGCAGTTGTTGCTATGCTAAGTAGTAAGAAGAACCACCAATTGCTATAAGTTGGTAATCAGGGCTTTGCTCAACGAGGATACCTTGATCTAGAACAAGGATATAGTCGTAATATTTGCATTTTTTGAACCACTAGTCTTTAATTATCAATCCTTCAACTCTTACCATTACTGAAATTTTCTTTCGCTTCCGGAAACACTCGGAAAATAAAATCACAAACGTAGACCCTGCTTTTTCATGTAAGGAAAGAATAAATTTAGGAACACATATACTAAAACATCTATGTAGATTGATATGTATATAAAATTGCAAATTTTAGTTTGGTTAACCAAAAAATGATTGTCGCAAAAACTTAGCTTTTATACTCAAAGAGATAATTGGTAAATCTCTGAAAAGCCTCAATCCTAAAGCTAGGATTATCGGCAATGTCAGATATTTATCAACAGTGGTCAGTTGCACTTACTACCAACCACTGAGGATTTTCATGCTAATATTGCTTGACAGTTAATCAATAACTAAGTAAATTCCCCAAATCGCCATTGCTCGCAGGTAAGTGCTAGCGCGGAAAGTACCAGATGCGGTTATAGCTTCAGGTGTGCGAAATTGCAGACCATTATTGTAAATTTGCTGCACCACAGCTTGTGTCAACTTAAATGCCTCATCCTTCATTCCCATCTGCACAAGAAAAGCCGCCAGCCCAAAGTTTATCCCTGTCCAGACTTCCAGGGGATGAGTAGCTTTGGGATTTTCTGGTGAACCGTCAGGACGAACACCATTAGCTGCACCAAACTCACCTTTGCAGAATTTTAGGAAGCACGCATCATAAACAGTTTTCAGGGCAGAAAGAGCCCGATCGCTCGGTACAATATCAGGTAAGTCTAGTAATCTAGCATAGAATTGTCCGCACAATTGATCTGCCATCACCACATCGGAACCACTTTCACTATCAAGTCGATAATATTGCCCATTCCAAAGTTTTTCTTGGTAGATAGGAAGAGATTGTTGTAACCAAGTTTCATGGATGGATTTTTGAACCGCCAAGCCGCCAAGGTCGCCAAGTTTATGAGTTAATAAAATATCGCTGATTGCGATCGCAGCCTCTAAAGCCGCTAACCACAATCCACCACAATAGGCGCTAACACCCTGCAACCGCCAATCATCAAAGGTTTGATCAGGCGCACCAGAATTTTCGGGAATTCCATCGCCATCGAGATCAAAAGTTTTTAGGTAGTCGAGGGTTTGAACGATCGCATTCCAACAATCTGCCAAGAATTCTACATCGTCAGCACCCGTGAGCAGAAAATCGCGGTATACTTGCAAGACAAAATCACTACCTAAATCTTTCCACAAATTACAATCTTGATAGCTGGTGTAGTTGGTTTTCTCCCAGACGTGTTCATTCGGTGCGCCTAAATCGTGGGGTGTTGCACCTGCAACTTTGCGAACGGCGATGGGACTTTCTGCCTTAATTGTCATGTAATAACCAATGATTCGGGGAGTATCATCACCTTCAGGAATCGCCCGCGCAAATGCCCGCATCACTGACTTTTCCAGTTCTGGAAACAGCATCAGCAGGGCAAAAGAGCCATACAGCCGCACATCTAAACTTTCATACCAACGATAATCTAAGCACTCCAGCACCGCAAACTGACCGATGGGGTCAAGTTCTGATGCTGCACTCCAG
>JBBSCU010000240.1:0-8502 GCA_038249935.1 Chroococcales cyanobacterium | reverse complement strand
TAAATAAAGTATTCCAGGAAGTAGAAGCAAAGGAAAAAGAACTGATAGGAAATAGAAAAAAATATCCTTCAGATTCTATCGAATATCAACAATGGAAGTGGGAATATAATATGTATGCCAAATTTAACAGACGAATTAAAGAAATGGAAAACTCTAGTCAGCAATTTCCCTTTTCAGATCCTCATTACTGGGCTGCTTTTATTTGCCACGGTTTACGGTGAGAAAATAGTATTGGGGTAATTACTCGCTCTGCTCATCAACCTGATTCGGATTTGGTAAGAATTCAGAATTTAGAGTTTCGCCTAAAGTGTAAGGGCAGATTTCTGGAAAAACCTGTTCACCCAACTCAGTTTCTCGAATCGCCAAAGCTAAACCTAGTTCATAAACAGTCAGGAAAACTTCATCTAAATAAGGTTTCAAACTAGGGCTATCTTGCAGAAGCAGCTTAATTTGAACACGTTGCTCTCGAATTGTACCCAACCAGCTATTGCTACGTTTTTCAGGTTGAAATTGCCATTTCAGTAAGTGTCCTAGCAATATTCCCAGCCGATTTCGCAATTCTTGTCGTTCTCTTCTGCCCAAAGTTTCAATTTCTTCAATTAGGTTGACTGTATCTAATTGATTCCACTGTTGAGTTTTGAGCAAGCTGACCTGCTCTTGAGTCCAAACATAGAAATCTGTTTCATAAAGGTGAGATGTGTACATCTTTTCAACGGTCATAAGCTTTTATTTAGCAAAACCCTATGATGAATCTTTGTAGTGAGCGATTCATCGCTTCTTCAGGTTTACCCTGACTAAAGTCCTGACTACAAACTTTATATTTTTACGGCTAGCTACTTAAAAAATATTGTGTAGCGCGATGCCTACTGCGGCAAGCTACGCACCACACAACCTAAAATAATCTAAAATCTAACGACTAATTCGCTACTTCAGCCAGTTCAATAATCCGCCCTTCATAGTCCTTGACCAAAAAATTCAGGGGCTTCTGGTTACGAATCTTGAATTTCAAGCCGCGTGTTTCAACTCGCATTAAAATCATTTCTAGGCAGTCGCGGTCAAAACAAACGTGGCGTTGCTGATTTTTGCTACCTAAACTCGCGCCAGTTATGACGTGTAGCTGCGTGTTTTTCTTCAATTGATACCACAGCCCATCGTTGGCATTATTCATCATTTTACTAGACAAGCTGGGACTTGTAGACATATACAGCGGATCAATCCCAGTTGCGCCTATAGTTTGTTCGTAATTGTAGTAGTAGTGCAAGGGCACCTCAGCTGCTGGCAAATCTAGCAGCCCTTCATATAATTGTCGGGCAATCTCCAAATCTGACACCATTACAGTGTGTACTTTTGGGGCACTGGTGAGGAACATCCACATGGCACCCGCGTAAGCTGCCAACAGCATTACCATAATTCCTTGGGTAGACAATATGCTATCCAAAGGCAAGGAAGGGAGAAAGGAGCCGAAAGTAAGGGGACTGAGTAGGAATGATATCACACTAGCTGCTATAACCATGAACAAATAAGGATTCTATAGGAAAGTCGATTTTATGATTGTCGATTAAGACTAAAATTAAGTCCTTGTTTCTAGTTTATCAATACTCAAGTAGTCTGAGTCTAAGCTACAAACTAGGCAACACCAAGATATTATGCCATTAACTAAGGGAGTTCAATTCCCAAAACTATTTTAACAACTATCAACTCAAAGACTTGTGCAAATTCCTCATTTTCCTGAAGCTAATCACCCCCTGGTGAAGTCGCTGTTTCATCACAGTGACGATGAACTACTGACTTTATTTCAGCGTTATCCAGATGCAGGGAGGTATTTTACGGTGATTTTTTGCCGCTATAGTCCCATAGTTTATACCTTAATTCAGCATTCGGCGCGATCGCCTGTGCAAGCAGATTATCTGTTTGCCCTGACTTGGCGGCATATTTACTACGAACTCGGAGGACTAAATTTAACTCCTCTTCAACCAGGCGAGTCAGCTTTAACCATGCAAAATTGGTTAATTAATATGACAGCTTTCTGTATTAACGAGATTCAATTACCACCCACAGAAGCAATTCATTATTCTCTTCAAGGGACTTCGCCGCCGCTATGGTGCTATGTAGAACAGGCATTAGACCAACTACCACCAGTTTTGCGATTAATGGTGTTAATGGCTCAAACTTTCCATTGGAGTGAAACTAGAATTGCTGCCTATTTACAAGCTGAAGGAGAAGCGATCGCTCCAAGCGAAGTAGCCAATTTTCTCCAGGAAGGCTATCGTATGCTAGAGGACAAATTACCCACAGATATTCGTGCTATTTACTTTGGAGAAGATTTATCCCAATCTTAGATTAAGTATAAACCCGTATGTTGATTGTCTTGAATTTCAAGACTTAAAACTTCTTTTTAAACCTTCTGCTTAAACCCGGAACTTTACGGGTAACTTTTATGAAACAACGGCTTGTATTTCTCAGGCAAAAGGTAGGCTTAATTTGTGTAGTTGAGCCAGTACATTGCTCTATTCAAGAGAATTGTCGCAACTGGCGGACGATTTCTCATCCTCAGATACTTTTACACTGCTTTTTACTGTTTACTTTTTTGCTAAGTCCGATAGCTGCGGGTGCAGGTGATATTACGCAACAACTCCACCGCCCTTTAAATAGTTCCGTTGGGCGACAATCAAGAAATGAAGCAGACAGCTTGCTAGGTATCGGTGAACAACAATACACTTTAGGAGATGCCGATAAAACGATTACATCTTGTTTACGGGCACTAGAAATATATCACTCAATTGGTGATCTTAAAGCCCAAGGTCTGACTTACAATTTGCTTGCAAAAGCTTATGCCCAGCTAGGTAGTTTAAAACAGACAGAAGATGCTTTGAGACGAGGATTAGCGATCGCTCGTGATACTAAAGACTTCCAAGCTCAGATTTTTGGGCTGAATAATATCGGTACATTTCTGCTGCAACAAGGAGAACCTGCTGCTGCTGGTAAAACAGTTGAAGATGCACTCGCAATTGCTCACAATGTCAAAAATATTGAAGGTGAAGGATTGTCTTTGAGTAATTTGGGTTTGGTAGCTGCCAGGTTGGGAGATTATAACAGAGCAATTAAATTGTATGAGAATGCTTTAATTTTCCGCCGTCAGACTGGCGATGCCATCGGTGAAGCAAATACCCTAAATAATTTAGGTGATGCTTATTTGGCATCTAGAAATTATCGAGATACCATTGGCACTTATGGTGTAGCAATGCAGATCGCTAAAACTAACCGCGATCGCACTAACGAATTACGGGCAATTGACGGTTTAGTTAAAGCTCACAGCGCTGTAGGACGCTACGAACGTGCCTTTGACTTACTGGAGCAGCGTTTAAAACTCGCTAAAGAATTACAAAATTTACGAGAAGAATTAAAATCTTTTGAATCCTATGCTCAGTTATACGAGCAGCAAGGTAATTACCTCACGGCTCGCAATTTTTACGAAAGGGCGATTATACTGGCGCAAAGATTGGAAGATAGCAAGCAGGAAGTGCTACTGCTGGATCGGCTAACCAAAATGCTTCGGCGGAAGAACACACCATAGGGGCGCAAAGCTTTACGCCCCTATTTTTGAAGTAGCCAAATAATCATCAATTGCTTCCTCAAAACTAGCCCTCAGACTAGCCACATCTTCCCCCTCAAAACTGATTAGACTGCGGATATATTCCACCTGTCCATAGAAGATTTTATCTTCATCGCTATAGTGAATAGACCCGAAATAATCCTTGTATTGCATCATGTCATTCATAGCAACTCCTCCTCTTGGAGAATCTCGATAATCTGTTCAATCTGATATCGTTTAAGAATATTTTGAGGACTAAATTTAGTTACATTATTGCATTAAACCGACTACCCATTTCAAATCCCCAACTCCTCAAAGTATTTAGCGATCGCACTTGCTAACTCCACTGCTTCCTGATTTAAATCTTTTAACTCAATGTAGATGTCCCGCAACGTCTCCTCAAAAGCAAAATATAAAATAATGCTCAAGAATTGCAAAATTTGCGAGAAGAATTAAACTCTTTTGAGTCCTACGGCCAATTATACGAGCAGCAAGGTAATTATTTAACTGCCCGTAATTTTTATGAAAGGGCGATTGTACTGGCGCAAAGATTGGAAGACAGCAAGCAACAAGTATTTTTGCAAGATAGGCTAACGAAAATACTTAACAGGAAGAACACACCACAGCGGCGCAAAGCTGTACCATAGGTGTCAACTTAACGTAAAAGTGATGTCCCGCAAGGAACTTAAGTTCCTTGCTAATAGCACAAGTCATCTGAAGATGACTAAATACCTCCAAAAATCTCTAGTCTACTTCAGTAGACTTTAGCTATTAGCCTTGAACTTTAGTTCAAGGTGGGTGATGAAGCCAACAGTTAAGCTATTCCTAGCTTAAGTTGACACCAATGAAAGCTGTACGCCCCTATTAGGATTTAACCTATGTCCTACTATTACTAATTCAAGAACACTGAACCGTCTGGTTCAATTCTCAGAGCGCTTCTAGCCTGTGCTGCATCGGTGGCTTCTTTAAATGAAACTTCTAAGCTTCCTGGTTCTGAAGAGGGTTGTGGAGTCACTATCAACTGTCCGCCATCTTCTCGCTGAAATGTTACCGTTACTGGTGCGGTTAGACCTTGCAATATTAAATCTGATTTACCTTGTAGCGATCGCTGTGCAGTATCGCCAATTACTTGAAAAGTTACATTCGTCGCAGTATCATTTATCAACTTGATATTAACTTTACCATCATTCAGTGTGATTGTGGCGATCGGGGTTTGTTGTGGCTCTAGTACTGGTTTAGCACCTGGTTGTGGTGACACGGGAGCCCGGGAGCGGTTATAGGGTGGTTCGCTAAAAATACTAGGATTTGGGTTCGTCAGTCTTTGAGTTAGTGCATTGGGAGGACATCCCTGCGGTACTACAACCGGGGTGTTATGTGGTCTTTCGTCGAAAATACTACGACAAAGGTTAACTTTAGGAGTAAACTCCTGTGCTACTACTTGAGGAATTGCTGGCAGACTAATCAATAATCCCCCCAAAATAGCGCCAAATACCTCAGCAGACTTGCTAAAATTTTGAGAATTCATATTCCTTTATTGACTCCTAAACAAATTTAATGTTTTTTATTCTATGTATTTTTCAATCAGCAAATTCAGTATTTAGTGAATAATTGCTCTATCACATCAACCTAAATTTAACAAATCAGCAAACTTTCTATATCTAACTAGAGGTTCAAAAATAATTTATAATCAGGCATAATACCTCATCCTATTGGATGAAAAGACTAAATTGTTAAATTTTTAGAAGCTTAATTCTTCAACCTTTAAAATATCAAATAATTGTTAAAATCAAACGTTTACATCTGAGACGGTAAATAATTGTTGAATTCAGAATTTAAGACTCAAGAATTATTGGTAAAGTGACAGTAAATGTGGTGCCTTTGCCAAGAGTACTTTCAACTTGAATATGACCCTGGTGATGTTCCACAATAGCTTGAGCGATCGCTAATCCCAATCCTGAACTAGTAGCACTGGCTGTAGCTGTATTCCCAGTTGTATGCGTCCGTGCCGGATCTACGCGATAAAAGCGGTCAAACAAGCGTGGTAGTGCCTCTGCTGGAATTCCAACTCCGGTATCACTCACTTTAACTTGCAATTGGGCACTGGTGTAACGTAGTCCCGAAACGCGATTTATTCCCTCTATCCGTGCCAATTCCACTTTCACCCCTCCACCTGCTCGACTGTAATGCAGAGCGTTAGCAATTAAATTTGTAAACAGCCGCACTAGTTGATCCCAATTGCCCACAAAGGTAAACCAATTTTCCAGTAATTCGGGGCTAGTTTCGGAAGCGGGAGGATCAACTAAATCTAGAGAAAGAGCGATTTCTTTTTCAGGAACTAACAATTGTTGTTCTTCCACCACCTCCATCAGCAAAGCGTCTAGTGGACAAGGTGAAAAAGTATCTTTGCTAATACCGCTATCCTGCCGTGCTAGGAAGAGTAAGTCATTCACTAACTTACCCAAACGCTGGGTTAACCGTTCCACCACCTTTAATTGTTGCCGATACTGCAAAGAATTACTCACTTCTGTCTCAGCTACATCCAAGTCAGCAAGGGCGACTTGTACATTAGTTTGAATCAAAGTAATGGGACTTCTAAGTTCATGGGAAGCATCAGCAGTAAATTGTTTGAGGCGTTGGTAAGACTCACTTACAGGTTCCATAGCTTTGCCCGAAAGAAACCAGCCACTTGCTCCCACAGAAATTAGCATTAACCCAATACCTAGCGCCAAATCAAAAATTAACTCACGACTGGGTTTAGTGACTTCAAACCAGGGATGACTAACACGGAGATATCCTAATACTTGCCGTCCTACTTCCACCCGTTGAGTGACTTGTCGTAATGAGAGTGCTGTTAGCGGATAGCTTGGGTTTAGCCCGTGCTGAGTTAGGAGTTGATCATCTTTGCCTTTTTCTCCCTTGATTACGCGGACAGTCTCACCAGTGCGATCGCCATGAATGGGAATATTTAAAGGTTCGGATAAAGTTGACCAAAGTAACTTACCAGTCGCACTAAACCACTCTAAGTCAATGTGGTCATCTTCTACAGTGCCGGCATTATCACGAAAACTAGCTTCTACATTAATACGGAATCGATCAGCATGGTTGTTGATTGGCTCAATTACCAAAGATCGCTCGACTATTTCCACTACATGATTGAGGGTATCGTCAATCCTCTCAATCAATGTACTGCGGACGTATAAATATACGCCACTGGCAAATAGTAGTAGTAATACAGCAGTGACGGCAGTATACCAAATTGCCAGACGGCGGCGAGTAGCCTGAAACATATTTTTCACCCACTGTTTTGACTTATTTAGCTCGTTGTCAGCCTGATGCTAGTTGTTATTACTTAAAGCTTGGCTCAACAACTCGCGGTGGATTAATGCTCTATCTACTAAAGATTGTATTTGCTCTGGTGATAACGGATCACCATTGGCGTAATGCTCCATCCAAGTCAGACTAATCAAATTGGGGTCATCTGGTAAACTCGCTAAATCCCATCCAGGCATTTCTAAGTCTTCCATGAGACGATTTACTTTAGGGTCGTAACTGAGAGCAAAACAGCGACAACCTTCCGCAGCAGCCATAATCAAGCTGTGCAAACGCATTCCAATTGCCATCTCCACGCCGCGAAATACACCTTTCAAAAGTTGCGGATCTTCTAGACATAAAATCTTGCTGACATCTTGAAGGTGTGGTTGAATGGCTTCGGCGATACTTAAATCTTCACTTTTTTGAAATGGCAGTAATAAAATAAAAGCTTGCGTGGCTTTTTGAAAGTCAACCAAAGCACGAGTTAAGTTTGCTAAACGTGTTTCTGTAAGTTGAGGATGCGATCGCAATGTTACCGCAACTCTCGGCGCAGGTAAATCCCAAAGTCCTGGTACTGGTTTCGACTCCAACGCCCAAACAGGGTCAGGAGCTATGATACAAGGAATTTGCCAGTCAGATAATAATGCAGCACTGGCGCGATCGCGGACACTGACTTTGGTACAATTACTAAAAGTTTGCCGTGCCAGCCAACGAGTTTGCGGACGCACTAAAGGGCCAATACCCTGCGCCCAAGCAACAGTTTTCAAACCCATTTTCTGCGCCAATGCCATCAGTCCCCCATAATAAAATGGGCTGATAGTACTGGTAACATCTTGAATGAGACTCCCGCCGCCCCAAATCAAGGCATCACAAGAGCGTAAAGCTTCAAATACAAGTAAGGGAGCCATGCGATCGCAAGTTTCTACATTGTAGCGATCGCGGGTTTCCTCTGGATTACCAGAAAGCACCACAGGCGTTACATGAGATGGTAACATTTGCAAAAGCGTTGCTAATAAAGCTTCGTCACCACCATTACCTTTGCCGTAATACCCAGACAATAATGCTCGCATCTTGACCATTTTGGACTTTCCTGCGGAACGCTACGCGAACGACTTCGCTCAGTCGAACGATTTTAGATTATCAAATCTTGTTAAGGAATGTGGATTAAAAGTAGGGTGTGTTAGCGGAGCGTAACGCACCATTCCAAGTTAAATAAGAATTGCACGTTATTAAATTTGCGTTCCTAAATGAATCTCTGTCCCCGATACAGATGGTAAACTCATTCCCAAGTTCTACTTTGAATAGTGCAGAAGATAGTTAAAACCCCCTCTGAACTCAGAAGTTACACCTCTGAACTCGGAAGTTGAGCCTCTGAACTCGGAAGTTACACCTCTGAACTCGGAAGTTAAGCCTCTGAACTCGGAAGTTACACCTCTGAACTCGGAAGTTAAGCCTCTGAACTCGGAAGTTACACCTCTGAACTCGGAAGTTGAGCCTCTGAACTCGGAAGTTGCACCTTTGAACTCGGAAGTTGCACCTTTGAACTTGGAAGTTGCACCTCTGAACTTGGAAGTTGCACCTTTGAGCTTGGAAGTTGC
>JBBSCU010000239.1:0-8520 GCA_038249935.1 Chroococcales cyanobacterium | reverse complement strand
TTTGTAATATAAACTTTATCAGTAAATGAAGGCAAGTATTGCTCAATTTTGGCATTGCTGATAACGATTTGTGTCTAATAAAACTTGTACAATTGTCAAGGCGGTTTTTACTGTCAGAGTCCTTCTCAGGTGTAAGATTTATCGACGGCAAAATTTTCCTATTTAGTGTTTTTTTATCCTTGACTTGTGGCTAAAATGCTGCAAGTTAGTAGCTTACATTTTGTAATAGATAACTTTTAACCTTATGACTGGAGAGCAAAATTTTGGGAATAGAACTACGCAGTTTCGTATTTCTCGACAACCTGCAACCCCAACACGCAGCATATATGGGAACAGTAGCCCAAGGCTTCTTACCATTACCAGGGGATACATCACTGTGGATTGAAATCTCTCCTGGTATCGAAATTAATAAGATTACGGATATAGCCCTAAAAGCTGCTTCTGTCCGTCCGGGAGTACAGGTAGTCGAACGACTGTACGGACTATTGGAAGTACATTCTAGCTCCCAAGGCGAAACACGAGCTGCTGGTCAAGCCATTTTGGCGGCATTGGGAGTCCGAAGAGAGGAATGTCTCAAACCGCGTGTTGTTTCTAGCCAGATTATCCGTAACATCGATGCTTACCAAACACAACTTATTAATCGCACCCGACGGGGACAGCTACTCCTAGCAGGGCAAACGCTGTATGTATTAGAAGTAGAACCTGCTGCTTACGCCGCACTGGCTGCGAATGAAGCGGAGAAAGCAGCGTCGATTAATATTCTTGAGGTTCAAGCTGTAGGTAGCTTTGGACGGCTTTACTTAGGTGGACAAGAACAAGATATTCTAGCAGGTGCGGCGGGAGCGTTAGCGGCGATTGAAAGTGTCGAAGGTCGGGTAAATCCTCTGGGTGGGCGTCAGGAGTAAAGGAGAGAAAATGGCAAATCGAGAGCATCTAGCTTTACTCAAAGCAGGTGCAGTCAGATGGATTGAGTGGAGAAAGAAAAATCCTCAGATTGCACCAGACCTCAGCGCCGCGAGTCTGCAAGGGGACAACCTCAGAGGCGCAAACCTCCAGGGGGTAAACTTAAGCAGGGTGGATTTGAGTAATGCTTTACTCGTGCGAGCAAACCTTAGTGGTGCCGACCTCAGTAGTGCTAACCTCTACAAAGCCTTCCTCGTTGAAGCTAATTTGAGCGGGGCTAACATCAGTGTTGCTAACTTGAGTGGTGCTATACTTACGCACGCAGATTTGAGTCATGCTAATCTGATTGGAGCTGACTTGAGTGAGGCGGATCTTAGAGGTGCTGCGATCGCATCTGCTAATCTAATTGGGACTGACTTAAGAGGTGCGAACTTGAAAGATGCTGATTTGGGTGGAGCGAAGCTGATTCGGACTAACCTCAGCTTTGCCAACCTCATTGAAGCTAACTTGATTGCCGCTGATCTCAGCGAGGCAAGTTTGTACAAGGCGGAGATGTTGGGAGCTTATCTTTACAAAACTGATCTGCACAAAGCTAATCTGAACAAGGCTCATTTAAGTGGTGCTTACCTGCTCCAGGCTAACTTAAGTGAGGCTGATTTGAGTCAAGCTAATTTGAGTTGGGCTAACCTCAGAGGAGCGAATTTAGCAGGGGCGAATCTCAGAGGAGCCAACCTGAGAGGAGCTGACCTTAAGGGAGCTAACCTCAGCGGCGTAAATCTTCAGGAAGCAATTATGCCTGATAGCAAATCCGGTAGCATCGGCTCAGATTAGTTGCAATAGAAAGTAGTTATAGGAATCCGATTTGATTTGTGAAAAAATCTAAGTATGTGTAGGGGAGCCAGTGCGTTGCGGAGTTTCCCTCCATAGTACCTTAGTACCTTGCAAATCAATAGAGCGATCGCTTTGCCGCTCACCTGGACAATCACGACCCAAAGATGATCTCTCACTACGCCTCTGTCGAAAGATTGAGGGCTAACGGCTTGCGGCTCACCGGACGGCAACATACTTTGCATCATAACCGACAGAGTAACAATCCGTTCCGAGTGCAGCCGCTTGTTAGGCAACTGGAGTAGTTACACACAACTAAATTCAATTGTTAAAATTTTCAGTAACTTGTACCCAAACAGCATCATAAATAGAATTCATTTGTGTCTTTTTAATATTTTGAATTTTGAGTTTAGAGTTTTCAGGAAGAATGCCTTTAATAACTCCTAATCCTCTTCCACTAGGAGCATCTTCCCTCAGATTAACTGAGATTGATGTCTCGATTAATGCATTAACAGCAGGGACTTGGTTACTCTTTATAGTTTTGTCACTTTCTAATGTGAGACTATCCGATTTTACCTTGCCAAGATAAATCCATCCAATTATTTTGGGTTGCTGTTGTGTTAGTTGTTGCAATAGGTTTTTTTCGACACTTGCTTGTTTTGTAAGTTGCGAATTATTTTCAGTTGCCTTTGAATCATTACTAATTGAGGTTAATCGTTTACTTAACTTGATCCGTATTTGCTCCTTGAATTCATTTGTTGCAGAAAGATCTTCTAAAATCAGATCTTTAATCGTACTCTTCATCGCCTCATTTTCACTAACAATTGCAATAGTGAATAAAATTGACTTGTCAGATTCATTTTCCGCTAAAGAGTAAAGGCTTGCTAGAGCAATTTTAGCTTTAGTTGGACTGTCACCAGCAAGATTGGGCAGTTGCTCCTGAATTTGCTTTGTAAACTCTTGAACCCTTTTAATTTCTAATTCACGCTGCTGAAATTTTACCTTAATCTCATCTAGAACTTTAGAATTTTCAGATGCACTACTAGCTGCTTTATTAGATTGCCATGATATATAAATGCCAAATATTGATACCAATATAGCTGTCGCAATTTGCAACTTTTGGAGAAGTGTGAGTCCATTTTCAGGCTTTAAAGAATCACTCATATGCCAAAGAAATCTAATTTAGCTTCTAATTATCAATTTAGCCTAACTATTTATTATACGGAAACTTTCCGTATAATCTTTTTCTAAATCCTAATATATCACGCATCACAGCTACCTTCTTTCTGGATACAAAGTTAACACCCTAGCCAGAGGCATAACGCACACTACGCAGATTTCAAAAATCAAATATGAGTCCTATATTAGCCTTGCAATTGATTCCAAGGCTAATCTCGTAGAGGTTTTAGTTATCTCATTTTTTCAAAACTACATGGAAGGAATTTAAATACCCAGTAATGGTTTTAGCTAATGTCTTCTGTTGTTTTTTAGTAGTTATTGCCATTACTTGATATAATCTTCCTTCAGCAACATACATTCTACTTCTAGTGATTTTACCTCCAGAATTGATGTACTCAATTTCTTTGCCAGGATGATTATTTGAACTACGAATATTTCGTTGACTAATTAAATTACTTTTCGTAGTCTTTAGAGCCATATCCCGCGCATTATTAAGTACAGCTTGGGGATCAGCCATTTCTCCATAACTATAAGGAAAGTCATTGTAAGTAACTATGTATGCTACTTCCTGCTTTGGTGGTTGAGCGACAAATATTTTTAAGGTAATTTCCCCCATGTAAGTTTTTTGGTATTGGGTAGCTCTGTTGGGGCTTCCCGGCATCAAAATAGTAAAGCGCTTATCTGGAGGGGTGAATAACTTCCATTTTGGCTGCACGGGTTGAGAAACAGTTGGTTTGGCAACAGATGCAGAAGGTTTGGGTTGACGTGCTTCCACGAGAACAGAACCACCACAGACAAAAGTAACGGCGATTAAGGGCAACAGACTTCTAACTGTCATATTTTTGGCATTTTGAGATGCTGATATCACTGATGATGCTAGTTGTTATAACCTAGCAGCACATAAAGCAGCACCAATTAGCCCAACTTGTGGGTTGAGAATAATATACACGGGTATCTCTTCGAGGAGGGGGCGCATCCTGCCTTTTTGGGTGAAACTTAACAAGAAACCACTGTTTTGGATTAAGGGCAGAATTTTGGGCGCAATTCCACCAGCCACGTATAAGCCACCGTAAGGTAGGAGTTTGAGGGCCAGATTCCCGGCTTCTGCACCATAAGCGTCTATAAATAATTGCAAGGTTTGTTCTGAAAGGCGATCGCGTTTTTGTAGTGCAGCTGTACCAATGGCAGCACCGGGATCGACGCTTTTCTCTTCCTGTCCCGCCTCTTGTTCCCAAGTTCTAATTATTTGGGCGATTTCTGGGGATTCGGTAGCAATTTTGCGATCGCGCAAAAATTGATAAATTGCTACAATTCCCAGTCCAGAAACTACCCGTTCCACAGAAACGCGCTGGATATCATGTTTATCCAACAGGTATTTTAACAACTGAAACTCTAACTCGTTTCGGGGGGCAAAATCAGCGTGTCCACCTTCTGAGGGAAAGACTTGATAGTGGTGTCCTTGCTTGATTAAAAATCCTTGTCCTAAGCCAGTTCCAGCGCCAATAATCGCAACGGGGGCTTCGGGTTGAGATTTGCCAACTTGCAACGTCAGTAAGTCTTGTTTATGTAAACCTAAAATGCCATAGCCAACAGCAGCAAAGTCGTTAATCAAGGAAATGTGTGAGATACCTAATTCTTGTTCTAGACGTTCAGTATCCAGAAACCAAGCCAAATTGGTCAGCTTGGCAGTATTTTGTACCACTGGCCCAGCGATCGCAAAACAAGCCTTTTGTGGTATCTGTGTGTTAGCTTTGAACAAAAACTGCTGTACTATGGGTACTAAATCGGGAAAATCCCCACTGTGGAAACTTTCCTGATAAATAGTATTTGAACTTGGTGAGTCTGATGTTTCAACCAATCGCAGAATAGTTTTCGTACCGCCGATGTCTCCTGCAAGTAATAAAGTCATAGAACTTATTCGCGGATTAATTACTTTTTAGTAGGATATACCCAACATAGCCAAAGCTATAATTGCAAATCTTTATCAGAGATTCAAGCAAATCGAATAACTTCCTCTATGTGGGTTAAATGGGAAGTATCTCCCTTTAGTTCTAACAACCATTTTGGGTCTTCGCGCACGACTTTTACCAAGGAACATAAAGAAGCCTTGACTTCTGTTTTGGCAATTTCCCCCACTAGCCCCATTGCTCCCCCCAACACAGATGCACCATGTGCTATTAGCAAGATATCTTGTGGAAAGAATTCAGTCGCTAAACATCTAGCAGTTTGTCCAGAACGCGATCGCACTTTTTCGTGAGTTTCAGGGTATTTGGCGGCGATGCGCGAAGTATAACCAATGTCAATCCTGGGGAATAACTCTGCTAATGCTGGAGTTGAGAGTCTTTCGGGTTCTTCTGTCATCCAAGCTGGATTTAGCCATTCACTCAAGCCTGTTTCCAATTTGATCGGTAAGTTGAGTGCTTCTGCAACTGCGTTTGCTGTTTGTACGGTTCGCAAAAATGGGGAGGCGAAAACATGGCCAATATTTTCTCTTCTCAATCGTTTAGCTAACTGTTGTGCTTGCACCACACCATCATCAGACAAGGGTGGATCGTAGCGTCGTTCGGCGGTGAGAAACCAATCGGGGTTTACGAAGTCGAGGCGGTTAGCGTGTCTTGCTATCCAGACTATTTGACTCATGGGTTTAATTATTCCGGTGAATATAATCCGCCGCCAAACAAATATAGATATCTGCAAGGAGGGCTGCAAGTATTAATATATGACAAAAATCGTAATAATTTGTAATAATATAAATGATTAGGAAAAGTTATCAGGTGTACATGGTAGCCTAGAAGGAGAGAAACTTTGAATTTTCCCCCTTAGAGCGTCGGGGGGTTAGGTTTTTCGTAGGGTTTTCCAGATGATCTGAATTGTCAGCAAGTACGCCAAGGGATAAAGAGTAATTATTAGTATTAAATTCGGTAGTAGTGATAGCTTTTGTATTGAACTACTCTTGCTGATTTTATTATTACTATGCACTACTACCGTTTATAACTTCAGCCATCCAAATAGTTGCCCTACAGTTAACTGAAAGCCGCTAACTAAATCGGGAACTGGTAATATTTCTTGTGATTTTTGTAAAAGTTCTGGTTGCTGCTTTGGTGGATAAACTAAAACAGAACGCTCATCTGGATCAATCAGCCAACCAAAGCGAGTACCATGCTTTAAACAATGTAGAATATTTCCAGTTACTTTAGTCTGGCTTTGATCTGGCGAAAGAATCTCAATTGTCCAGTCTGGATGTGTCTTGAAGACATTCGCCACATCGCCACGTTCATCTATCGGAATTCGTTCCCAAGCAAATACGGCTACATCTGGAACAATTGAACGTCCGCCAAAAGTACACCGCAATTCTGGAAAAGCAAGGGCAATTCTTTGAGGCTTGGCTACAGAATTAATATTACTGACTAGTTCACCCTGAAGAATACTATGTTTTCCTTGTGGCATTGGTTTTTGAATAATTTGACCGTTAATGTATTCTGAGCTAGGTTTTGTTTCTCGCAGTTTTAGAAACTCTTCTAAAGTTAGGGGTTTAGTTGGTGATTTTACCATGTGCTTGTACCTCACAAGTTTTCATTTAATTACCCTAAATAGGCTTTTTTAACTCGCTCATCACTAATTAATTCTGATGCTGCACCTGTTAAAGTTATAGAACCAGCTTCCAAAACGTAACCGCGATCGGCAATTTGGAGTGCAAGATTAGCGTTTTGTTCAACTAACAGAATAGTCACGCCTGTAGCCCGGAGATTTTGAATAATCGAGAAGATTTCCCGGACGATCGCAGGTGCTAAACCCAAGCTAGGCTCATCTAAAAGTAACAGTTGTGGTTTACTCATTATAGCCCGAGCGATCGCTAACATTTGTTGTTCACCACCGCTGAGGGTTCCTGCTAATTGATTGCGTCTTTGTGACAAGCGGGGAAATAGTTCAAATTGGCGCTGAATATCTGCTTTTACCTCGGCTTGATTGGAGCGAATATAAGCACCCAAAAGTAAATTATCAAATACTGTTTGCCGCGCTAATACTCTGCGTCCTTCAGGACAATGAGCGATACCAAGTTGTACAACCTCGTGAGCTTGGCGGCGGGTAATATGATGTCCATTATAGATAATCACACCACTTTTAGGATTAACTATTTTAGATATGGCGCGGAGTGTTGTAGTTTTACCAGCACCATTAGCACCAATTAGAGTAACTACCTCGCCTTTTTGAATAATTAAATTAATCTTTTTTAGAGCTTGGATACCGCCATAATTTACATCAAGTTCTTGAAGTTCTAAAATTGTATAGTTTGGTTTACTATCGGCGTTCATCGGCGGTTTACATCCAGAAAATTGAATGCTGATTCACAATTTAACATACATCAATATAGGCGTAGTCCGTCGTAGACACCGCAACAAAAAAGAAAGTAGCAACGAAATACTGCAATTCTTGTAGTGTATTATTAATTCTGATAAGTATATTAAGTATCCTGTGGCAAAAGCAGCAGATATAGGTAGTAAGCGACTGATTAGTTTAGCTCCCGATGCCTGGGTACAATGGGTAACACAGCGTCCCGAAGTGGTGGCTAAGGAAATTCTCGGCTCGGAGTTTCAGTGGATTAGCCGCGAAACAGATGTGTTAGTGAAGGCATACAGTGCTACCCACGGCGATTTTCTCATACTCAACGAACTACAGTTGCGTTATACGGCACATATGCCTCTACGCATGAGAGCTTATGCAGCACTAGCACAAGAGCGCTACCGACTGCCAACTTACCCAGTACTTATTAACATCTTACCGCCCCCATCCACCTTAACTATTGTCAATAGTTACGAGCAGGAATTTTTGGGATTACGTGCCATCCAAGATTATCGCGTGATTAATTTGTGGGAAATTGATGCTGAGATAGTGTTTGGGCAACCATTACCATCGTTGTTACCCTTTGTGCCAATCCTGCGAGGAGGAGGAGAAGCATCAGTTGTGCAACGCGCTTTACAGCTGCTACGAGCAGATGCACAGTTGAACCAGTTAGAATCATTGCTGGCATTTTTTGCTAGCTTTGTGTTAGACACGCCCTTAGTACAACAAATCATGAGGTGGGATATGGCAGTATTACGAGAATCGCCTTGGTATCAGGAAATCCTTGCTGAAGGCGAGCAACGTGGTCTTCAGCAAGGTGTACGACAGCAGTTAATACGGGTATTGCGAAGACGTTTTGGTGAAATTCCCCAAGAGTTAGAAACGAAACTTGAGGGTAAAAGTGTGGAAGAATTAGAAAATTTAATGGATAGCGCGTTAGCGGAGCTTACCGGAGGTATCGCTGTGAGTTCTTTAGACGAATTTATGAGTATTATGTCTATATAAATTCAATCATTTCCCAAATAAGCTTCAATTACAGCCGGGTCATTTCTGACTACAGATGGTTTACCCAATGCAATCAATTGACCAAAATCTAACACAGCAATGCGATCGCACAAACCCATAACCAATGGTACATGGTGTTCAATTAGGATGATTGTCAAATGGAAGTCATTGCGGAGACTGCGAATAAATGCACTAAGTTGCTGTTTTTCATTAGGGTTCATCCCCGCAGCAGGTTCATCAAGGAGTAAGATTTGCGGTTTTAAT
>JBBSCU010000238.1:0-8539 GCA_038249935.1 Chroococcales cyanobacterium | reverse complement strand
GAATTGCGGTCTAGCAGCGATACGTTGGTGAGCCTGAAGGAAAAGATGGAGGAATATATTGAAAATGGGGTGCGGTTGGGATTGTTGATCGATCGAAAGAATTGTCAAGTTCATGTTTATCGACCCAATCGACAACCAGAGGTTTTGGAAAATCCTGAGTCTGTCAGTTGCGAGCCTGAGATGCCAATGTTTGCACTAAAGATGGCAAGGATTTTGTAAGAATCGCGAATTCCACTAAGCCTTATTATGATCCTTACCTGCTCGAACGATTGCTTTAGCTGTTTGACGTTGTACTTCAAGTGCTCTGGCCTGCGTGTTGCCAAGCATAAAATTATGCCATATCCACACAGCTAACTATGACAACCACAAGGTTTCAGGTTCGTAAACAATACCAGTAGCAAATTAAGTTTCAAACACGGCTAACAGTATTCATCCTGCTAAAGTCGGTCTAATGACCAAGATAAGCGGCGGCAGACAACCTCGGCAACACCACCGAGATCTCTCAACCGTCCGCTCCAGCGTGTTGTCAGACTGCGTGAACTTCGCGATAAAGTATACTAGTAATCATATCGCGTAGGTAGTTGCAGAAAGATCACATTTTGATGTTGTGCAGTATTAGATACTTCCTTTTGTGAATTAATTTCAAGGCTAATTTGCTCTTGCCTTTGCTTGACAAGCCAAGAATTGAGTTTTGCTTCTACTCCATGTGAAACAATCTGCCATTTTTGTTCTTCTTCAACCTTTAGGAGCCAATCTGTCTCGGCACGGATACTTTGGAGCAGATTCAAGTATTCACGACTATTATCAGTATTTTGTAGAGACTCAAAATCAATAGTCAATGAAGGGCTATCGATTAACTCTAGAAGCCTATCTAAAAATTCTGATCCTGACCCAATTATGCGTAAAGGCAGTTGTCGAGACTTTGGACGAGCTTCAATACCTAATCCTAACGCGATAATACAACCATCAACTATCAGGGCGAAAATAGCTGCTCCAATAGCGGGTACCTCGCCTTTTCCTATTTTGATAACTGGTGCAAGCAGATCAATGGCTAAATCTTCATCAAAGTAAGTAGAACGAAATTTCCTATATTTTGAACTTTGTGGATCTAAAACGTCCATATATTCATCTGGTAAACAGACAAATTCTGGCTCTGACGGAAGGCAGTTCCGAGTAACTTGAGCTATAGCTTTCAGGTCAGATTGGAAAATATATTGCGTATCTTTATTGTCTAGATCATATTGAAACAGAGGCTTCAGATTCTCAACAACCGGGCTCACTTGAGCAAGCTGTTCTTGAATAACTTCTCTCTGTAATTTCAATTTTTTACATTCAACGTCACATCCTGACAGCCCAGAGATCCTATCTCCTGCCTCCTCTTGCTCTATTAGAAGATTCAAATTCTTAATTTCATTAGTCAATCCTTCAGATTTATTATTAATAGGGGTAAAAATTTTAGAGATTGTATTCTGATGTGCGGATATAGCTCTATTACGGCTATCTGTAATCTGTTGCTCTTGAGTAAGTAATTGATAGTAGGCAAAAAAGCTTGTATAGACGCTAAAAATTGTCAAACACCCTGTTACTAACCATTTTATTTTAGGACGATGTCTAAGGGTGGAACTAGAAGATAATAAAAGAAACAGTAAAAGCTGAATAGTCACACCAGCAGAGTAACCTGCGAGTTGAGGTAATATTTGCGCTGCTCCTCGCATAGTTGTATAGCCACTAACTAAGTTTAGAATTATTAGTCCTGCGAGAAGCCGTCGATCCTTTTCGGGTTGCAGATCAATTGGAGAACTTGGAATTACTCTGCCGTCATTTGTTGGCTGTGATGGTCTTTTCTTTCCGCATTTAGGACACTTACCTGAAGTAAGCCTCTCTTCAAGATGATATCGCTCCGCTTCAATATGCCAATTTTCACCTCTTCCTTTGCATGTCCAAAATTGCTCTTGGGGTTCATTCCTATCACGACTCATATGTGTTGTACCTTTGATCTAGAAGAGGTTTGAAAAAATTAGGACATCTACTTCATGTTGAAGCATCAATAAAATCTAACAAAGAGTCCAAGACTATCTCAAGAGATTTTTTCTTATTTTGCTGTGAGAGTGTGCTTACAACTTGTTGCCCAAAGTTGATCATCTGCTTTACTTTACCTTTTTCCCCATTATTGCTAGGAGTTAAAATTTGACGCAAGAGCATTAAGCAACTAGGCATATAGTCATCGTCTTTTTCATCAGCCTGAATCATATATTTTGTTATTAGGCTTAGACTACAAGCTTCAGGTGGGGCATAACATAAGATAGCTAGTGGTCGTAAGCCAAACCCGTTGCAATCTTGTAAAGTTCTATCGATGTCGTCAGAATTGTTTAATTGGCTAACTATTTTACTGGCGTGAGAGTATATAAGTCTTTCCTCGCTATCAGACAGAGGCATCTTAGGAAGAGGTAAGAACAGATGCGATTTAATACTTAACTTGATAAAAAAGAGTTTCAACCAGTATTGATTGTCAAAATAGTTAAGCATGGAATTATTTGTCAGGATATTCCATGCTTCTCCATCTATTGAATTTTGATCTATCCATATTTTTTCAAGATAGTCTAACAATACATCATTAATTAAGTCTGGTTTTTCCTGACTTGCCCAGACGAAAAGTTTAGGGATATATTGATCGCAGAGTGAGCTTGAAGATAACTGGGCTTTTTTGATAGTGTCGCTATTGAGAGTTTTCCAAGTATTTCCAGCTAGAAACTCGCGCTCCAAATCACTAGTACTTGAAGAAACTGTGAACAAGTTCAACCAAAGTTTTAGCATCTCAGAACAGAAATATCTGCCCAAGATTTTATCAAAGAGAATAATTGTGCTTGTGTTATTAGAGTTGTCTAGTACAGAAATGAGGTCCTGCCAGCTCTGCCAGGACTTAGGCTGACTAGCCACCTTATTTAAGGCTAAAAGCAAACCATTTTTACGTGCTTCAAAGTGTTCATAAATTTTTAAGCAACCAGAAACTTGAAACACTAAATTATCCTCTATACCTTTTTCAAGGCAAGAGAGAATGATGGGTAAGCCTTGCTGGAAGCTTGGCTGCCAAGCTTTAATGAAAATCATGTAGATGTCTTCAATTTCAGAATGCTTTATCTTTAAATCACTGGTGATAAGTGAGAGATTCTGTAAACCACCTTCGTTTTTTAACCTTAGTAAAAAGTATAGGTGATCGGCTAGACTAGTGGATTGTGTTTTTAGATACGAGTAAAGGAAACTTTCCTCAAAATAAGTTACCTCTAAACTAGGGAGGTAATGAATTATGTGTTCTCTAAATAGTGCCTTAAAGTTTTCAAATAGTGTTTCTTTCGTTAGAGTGGAAAGGGATAGATTAAAGCACTCCTCCTCTGTAAAAACATTTTTGTATTGTTTACAGAGAGACACTAGCCTTAATTTTGCCTCAAATCCTTCCTGCTGTTCTACAGCTTTGATGCTAGCTTGCTTTACACTTTCTATAGCATCAGGATAATTTGAGTAATTAAGGCAATTTAAGAAATCACTTCTGAGGAAGCTCGGAACATATTGTACGAAAGAATCGTTATCGACGATCTCTAAGAATCGTGATGGTTGTAATTTCAGTATTTTTTCTAGAATTAAGATTCTCAATGAATCATCTTCTCGAAACACTTGCCATAGTGAAGATAAAATCCCATCTACATTAGTATTCTCTAAACTGTCAATATCGTTAACGAGAAAGCTGTACACCTGCTCTCTTATGCCTGGTAGAAACTCCCTAAGCAGTAAGGTTTTTTGCTGCTCATAATACTGACTGTTTACTGGGTATTGGAGAATAAAAGATAAAGAAGGATGGTTAGGATCAAAGCTTTCATCATCTAAAGTATCTAGATGTTCAAGTAAAGTAGAAGCTTGAACCCATTTCCTTTCAGTAGGAACAGCTATAAAGTTGGTAACAAACTTATTCTCAATATTGTTTTCTTGGTTTGGATATAACTTTCCTCTACTACGATCAATCCAAACTAAGTCAGGAGGTAAGGAACCTTCAGGAATACCATTTGTTTTAACGATCAAATTTGCCCAAGTACATTCATTCTCATCAACTGAACCTATAGCTATACTTAGTTTTCTTCTATAGGACGCAGGCACACAACACAGAAGACAATCTAATAACTTTATCGGATGTATGCTTGCTTCATCATGTGTTATCAACAACCTTTTACTATTTAGAATTACAGATAGAGCTTGGGTTAATAGAATCTTTTGAGACAAGAAGGCTTGCTCTTGCTCTTTATACGTTATTTGCGTTTCAAGATGAAAAATTTTTGAGTTAATCTTAGCCCACGATTCGTCATTAGAGGGTGGTTCGTAAAAATAAGGAATAGTTTCTTGCAATAAATTTCCAAGCAATAAGCCTTTACAATTATTGAATTGAGCGATTGAAGCTTGTTCAATAAAAATAAAACGATATTGATTGAATACGCGACCACCACTTGTGATAGGATTGCCTCTCTCATCAGCAGGAGACACCTGTATTAAAATATTTTCCTTATTACTCAAAATTCCAGTATTGTTTGGGCAAATTCCCACCGCTTTCCTGTTACCCTGAGGCACATGGCTACCCCAGAAGTGATAAGATACTTCGACCAGATCAAGAAGTTGGTTACGATAGTCATCTAGATCTCTAGTCCATGCGATCAGGTTATATTCATGGCTATCACCCGCTAACTTTCCATAAATAAATTGACTTGGTTGAGATGATTTTATGTTCATGACTCTTCTGCACTCTCCAACAAGTGTGACTACATTTAGCTCTCTTCATTGCGATTCTCTTCTTCAGGCATTGGTGCTAATGGAGAAAGAATAGGAAGATGCTGCTCGATACCTCTTATCAACCATTGAATAGGAGATAAAACATTAATTGGAGAGAATGCCACCTTAGTATCTATCTGATAGATCTTTGAGCTTTTATTTCCCCAATTATCATAGGATGGAATATCTATTAGTATATTTTCGTATGGGTCGGCTGTTTGCTTCGAGTCCTGAAAAATTGGGTTTGGATTCTGTGATGTTTCAGGCAGCATGGGATCGTTCTCTATTTTTGTCACAAAAACAGGTGATCTTGGAACTTTATTTTCATCTCTATAAACACCAAAAGGTGAAATGTAGAAAAATTGACAACGATTATACTTGCTTGGTTCTGAATTTAGTTCTTGCTTCCTGGAATTTATCTCTGTGTGGAAAAAATTCCGGAACCAGGTTAAAGAAGCATTATTTCCCAACAATTTTAGGAAGGATTCTTTCGCCGTCGAGTTACAAAAACTAGTGTGTACTTCAGGGTGATCCACTTTGGTAATGCAGAAAGCAACATATTGCTCTAGTTCAGGTGAGTTTGATTGACGCGCAGATTGCATGTCCATAAACAATCTATCTAGTAAATCATAGTAAGAAGCCCCCTCTAAAGGCGATTTGTCTTCATCTAAGGGGCTAAGTAGAAATACAACTCCATGGCATTGATTCAAATACTGGGCAATGCTCAATGAGCAGCCATCCCCATCTTCCAGTTTGTACTGCTCCCCTCCAAGATAAAATCTTCCGGGTAAATCAAAAAAATCTAATTCAATGTCTTTTCTTATCCCCTCCTTATGCTTTAGTTTATAAGAATATACTTTAGGTGACTCACCTCTCCTAACCTCAGTTCCTCCCATGAATTCGCCCTTAGTCATTATCAGACTACGGTTTTGTGCGACAAACTCGATAGTACGTGGATCAGTAATTTCAACTTTCCAAGGCGATTCTGGGGATGCCTTCAAGTAGTGCGCTAGCATCGTCATATAGACGGTTTTTCCTGAACCGGGAGGTCCCCAAATTCCCAACCGAATTTTTTGTGCCTGCTCAAGTTGAGTAGCCTGTTGCTTTCTTACCATAAAATTCATTAGCTCCTTTATTAGCTTTGAAACGTCTAAAGTGACATGTGAATTTTGAATTTTTAAGAACTCAGTCTTTGAGCATTAGATATAGCATCATCTACAGCTTTTAACCACTGCTTCTGAAGTTCTTTTTGTTCTTCTAGCCCCTGAAGTTGAACCCAGATTTGACCTCGATTTTTGTTCAAAAAAATGTCCCACTCCCGTTTAACTCCCCTAGCACGGGTAATATGATCTGAAAATTCTTCAATCATTGAAATTTGAACTCGATTAACAGATTCTCCTAACGTGTTCAGTACTTTTTGACACTCTTCAATAGCTTTTCCACGACGTTGTTGGAGGGCGGTCAATACAGTTGTGACCGGATCCGGTGTTTTGACTGGAGTCATAGGGTCTGGCGGAAGAACTTCGCTGAGCTTCTCCCAGACTTGTGATTGGATAAAGCCTTTATACATAATTTCAAAAGACACAATGAAATTGAATCCCATCGCTAAGTTCTTCAACTCATTATTTTTAGCTAGTGATTCTGCTAAAGCTTCCAAAAACTCTGAATCTTCTTGATCCACAGCTCTTCCGAGTCCCATTTGGATGAATATCTCTGCCAAACTTGACTTAGTGTTATGAAGTGACTGCTTTAAACCAGCTTCAACTGAATGAAACTGTTGCAATAAATCAGCCCTCATTTCTTGTATAGCGTCAAAATAGGCACCATCTATGCCTCTGTTTTTAGCTGAAATCACAATCGAATTGGAATCAGGAATATTAACTTCTTGTTTGCATCTGTTAATTGCTGTATCTACTTGAGATTTGAACTCACCATTAGGTTGCTTAAATGCTTGTCGTGACTTTTCTCGAAAGTCTTCAATCTCTTTGTACAACTGCTCCAAAAATACATCTTTCAGCTTAAAATATGCTGCATCAATGTTGCCTAAATCCTCAACAACTTGTCTAATTTCTTGTAGCCCTTGATATGAAAAATCTTGAAAATCTGCTAATCCCTTAAACGCAGCAGACATATACTGCTGATCCAAACGATCCATATTTTCCGCTAGTTCATTCAAGACTTCTTTGAGAATCTCGTTTGCGGATACTTGGTCTATACAGTTTCCTCTAAGGCATTTCTTGACATGAATTCCCTTGTTGATTCTAGTATTTTCTAAATCATTACATTGCCGCTCATTCTCCCCATCCTGATTCAAAAGCAAAAAAGACCATTCCTGTAAAGGAAGCTTATCTTTCAGAGCTTGGGAAGCTTCATCATATAGGTCTACATCTCTGTTGCCCCAATGATCGCCCTTTTTATCGGGTCTACGGATGAATAGTATATAATCTATGTCTTGACCCAATGCCTTGATCATTCGTTTTGCATCCCCAAGCCGAGTATCGCCTAAACCTGGCATATCGACTAGACCAATTTTTTTGACTTTCATCTCAGGAAAAGGGCAATGGATCTCCACCTTTTCCACAGCTAAGTGGTTAAAAAACTGAGGATTCCCTTTCTCATCATAATCCTGGGATACGTATTCCTTAATTTTTTCTTTCGGAACCTCAATAAACCGTTTCTCAGCTTTCAATTCGCCCCCGTATATACCTATATGAGCATGGTAATCATCTTTCAGGTGATTATAAACAGCCTCAGCTCTTGCAGGATGCCGAGGGTTAATTGGTTGACTGAGTGATAGATTACGAAATTCAGTAAGACTTTTAGGAGATGGAGAAAATCCTAATTCATCAAAATAGGGTTCAATAACTTGCTTCAAGAAAGATTCTTCAGAATGAAAATGAACTTTGGCTTGAGTCCTTTCTTCAATGTGGTAGATGTTGCTCTGGACACTAGTACAAGGCATGCGATCGCTACTTGGAATTTCATCGTTTGTCAACCCAGCCACTTTTTGTAGGAAAGTACTTTTTCCTTGCCGTGCTAAACCAATTACACCTATATTAATTGTTTCGCGATTGAGTCTTTGCCAAAGTATCTCCCATGTTTCTCGTTCTTTAGCAATACGATCACTTAGCTCTTGAAGATTTAGTTGATTTAGCTTTTGAGTTGCACTAGAAGATAGCTCGGGCAGGGCTTGAAACACTTGCTGCAAATCTTTAAGTTGGACAACATTTAGTTCTAGAGACTTTAGATTTTCTGCGATTTGCTGAGGAACTCCAGCAGTAATTTTGCGTTTACGGATGATCTCATTGATTGTTGCAGTAGTTTCTGATGTCATAACTTCTCTCAGCTTTATTCAAATAAAATTTTCGGGATTGAACACAGATAGATAAGCTATGAGGATGCCTTAGCCGAGAGCTTAAGCGGTCTAACAACTTATTAGGCAGAAACTTTCTGATATCACCCCCAATTTAGGTGGATCTGAGGAAAGTTTCTGTAGATCATCTTTGAATTGGGTGGATCGCAAGAAACCTTCAGATATTGTATGCGCCTTCTTGTGAATGGAGAAAATTTTATTGTATTTCTTTATATTTGGTCTATTGTTGCCAACGTTGCTCATGAGGTATTGGGTCGGCTACATGCCTGGTCAGCGATCGCCCCCAACAATCTGCCGACGCCCTCCACAATCTGCCAACATCACTGATTGACAAAGGCACGAGTATGCCCGTATCCT
>JBBSCU010000237.1:0-8588 GCA_038249935.1 Chroococcales cyanobacterium | reverse complement strand
TCATGATTAATAACACTTGGTGCAGTTAAAGTTTGAGTCTAGCTATTATCTAAGGGTTTAACTTTGGTTGTGGGGTAGCATCCAGATGAAACTGCATACTTTGAGCATTAATGTGAAGAATTTGTTAGTGAATTAGTATATGCTTTTAGTGATTTAATATACTTTAGATAAAATTCTTGGTATAGGTAGGAATCAAGCAATTTAGGAAAAAACACCAGGATCTTTGAGTTGCATAATGCTTTTGTTGAATTGCTACAGACTACTTGCAGATATAAGTTTTCAGGAGCATTTATACTCCCTTACGACATCACCTTAGCATATTTAGCTAGACTCATTCAGTTTTACTCAGAAGTTTCTTCGCTTTTTTACGCATAATTACTGAATAAAATAAAATTACCTACGTAAGATATAACGAAATGCATCAAAAATGCTGGTTTTCGTTACATAAGTTTACATAAACCAATGCACCAAAGTGTAAGAGAAGCCTATTTTAGCAGATCACCCTTAATTAGAGTCTGGGGCTACATAAATAAAACCTACCTGTGAGGAGTTCACTGAAGTCCAGTAATTATTTAAGCAAATCATAATTATGGCTTTACACTAATTTTATATATAAAGAAACATCATAAAGATTTAGTAATAATTGTTTTTTTGTTCAGCGAATTTTTATGAAAAAGGATAAGTTATTTTTAAGATTATATTAAGTACGATGATTTTCAAATAAGAAAGTTTAAATTAATTAGTTAGAGCTTTAAACATACACAAATTAAATCAATGAAGTTTGCTTATTGAGTAGATGAAAAAACTGTGCTGTATATCAAAAAAAATAACATCAACATTTATTTAATGCTAAAGCAAATTTACTGGCAATAGT
The DNA here is from genome assembly GCA_038249935.1 of Chroococcales cyanobacterium. Lineage (GTDB taxonomy): Bacteria > Cyanobacteriota > Cyanobacteriia > Cyanobacteriales > Nostocaceae > Nostoc. The sequence goes on along the minus strand of JBBSCU010000237.1, from coordinate 7,714 downwards.
CAAACATTAGGTAGACATAAACTTTTTAGTTTGCTAAGTTTGATATTTGCAGGTGAGAGTTAGCAGTACTTCATTCTATGTGGAAATTTTAATGCTTAATTGCCATTAAAATACGGTTACAATAGGCACAACCACTACTGGGCTGTGAGCGATCGCGGACGACTAATAAATGATAAAGTTTAAAAGTGCTCGGCAAGCATTGGCTTTAAGAAAAGCACAACTGAAAGTAAAGACTTTATTGAGCTGTTGACATATAAAAAATGCATATAAATAGTAATAATTCAGAATATAAGCAAAATATTCAATTGAATGCCTTAACTCAGCTAATTGGCACTCAAGTTGTACAGGAATGGAATGATACACAACCAGTTGCTGATCGTGATGTGTGCATCCATCAAATGTTTGAGATGCAGGTAGAGCGATCGCCCCAAGCAATTGCTGTAGTATTTGAAAATACACAACTGACTTATAAGCAGTTAAACCAACGGGCGAATCAGCTAGCGCATCACCTACGTAGCTTAGGCGTTGGACCTGAAGTACTTGTGGGTATTTGCCTAGAGCGCTCCTTGGAGATGATCGTCGGACTGCTGGGAATTTTGAAAGCTGGAGGCGCTTATGTGCCTTTAGATCCGGCATATCCAAAAGAGCGTTTAGCCTTCATCTTGTCAGATACCCAGACACCAGTGTTGTTGACCCAAGAGAAATTGGTCAAGAATTTACCACCGCATCAGGCACAAGTGGTTTGTCTGGACTGCTTCTGGCAAGAAAACAGCCACAACAGCCAAGAAAATCCTGTAAATGAAACGACACCTGATAACCTCATCTACGTAATCTACACATCTGGCTCTACAGGGCAGCCAAAGGGTGTAATGATTCCTCACCGTGGAATCTGTAATCAACTCAACTGGAAGCAAACAACTTTTGGATTAACCCCAGCAGACAAAGTTTTACTGACCATTTCTTTTAGCTTCGACCCCTCAGTATGGCAAATATTTTGGCCGTTGTGCTTCGGGGGGCAATTGTTCATAGCTCGCTCCGGTGGGCATCAAGACACCGCCTACCTTGTGAAGGTGATTACTGAGGAGCAAATCACCGTCCTGGCATTAGTGCCTTCCATACTCCGTGTCTTACTGGAAGAGAAAGGAATTGAGGATTGCCGATTCATCAGGCACATTATCTGTGGTGGTGAGGCTTTATCTATCGAACTTATAGAGCGCTTCTTTGCCCAACTGAATTTGGACAATGTTTTACATAATTGCTATGGTCCGACAGAAGCTTCCATTGATAGCACCTTCTGGACTTGCCAGCGCTGCACTAATTACGTCTTTGCTCCCATTGGTTGCCCCATTACCAATGCACGGATTTACATCCTTGATGAAAATTTACAGCCTGTAGCTTTTGGCGAATCAGGTGAACTGCACATTGGCGGTATTGGTCTAGCGCGAGGCTATCTCAACCGTCCAGAACTGACCACAGAAAAGTTTATTTTTGACCATTTTAGCTCTCAAAGAGGGGCACGCCTTTACAAAACTGGCGACTTGGCACGTTACTTGAGCGATGGTAATATCGAGTTCCTTGGTCGAATTGACCACCAGGTGAAGATACGCGGCTTCCGAATTGAATTGGGAGAAATTGAAGCCATACTAGGTCAATATCCGTCACTCACACAGGCCATAGTCGTAGCCAGAGAGGATGTTCCCGGTGACAAGAAACTCGTAGCATATATCGTTGCTAATCCAGAGCAAAGCCCTAGTCAGGTTGAATTGCGTCACTTTTTGCAAAGTCGGCTGCCTGAATATATGTTGCCTGCCTCCTTTATATTTTTGGACACCCTGCCATTAAACCCCAATGGTAAAATAGACCGCCGCGCATTGCCTGTACCGGATATCTCTGGGGTAAGTCTATCAAACAACTTTATCCCACCCCAGAATCCCACAGAAGAAGTTTTAGCAACCATCTGGGCAAAAGTTTTGCGTCTGGAACAAGTAGGTATCCACGACAATTTTTTTGAATTGGGAGGTCATTCACTGCTGGCTACTCAGGTGATGTCTCGGATTCGCCAAGCCCTGGGGATAGAAATACCGTTGAAACTTTTGTTTGAGAATCCCACGATCGCTAGTTTAGCTGAAGCGATTGCTCAAAATCAGACTCAAGGAGATGATCCCCAAAACCAAACTATTCCCCAGATAGCCAACCGGGAGTCCGCCCCTTTATCCTTTGCCCAGCAGCGAGTGTGGTTTTTGGAGCAGTTGGAACCCAATAGCCCAGCTTACATTGTCTCTAATGCACAGCGCTTAACGGGCGAGTTGAACGTGAGTGTGTTGCAACAATCATTAGATGCGATCGTCAGCTATCACGAAGCACTGCGAACAAACTTTATTAAATCACTTGATGGTAGCCCGATACAAGTAATTGGCACGCCTCGCCCAGTTGAACTCAAGCTGATTAATGTCACACGGGAAGAAGTTGAATGTCTGCTGAATCAAGAGGCGCAACGCCCCTTCAACTTAGAATCCGACTTGATGCTGCGAGCTACCTTGCTCCAGATAAATGAACAAGAGCATATACTTTTGTTAATCATGCACCACATCGCCTCAGATGGTTGGTCAATGGGCATTCTCTGGCAGCAGTTAGCAGCCGTTTATGAAGCTTTTCTAAACCGTAAGCCTTCTCCCCTGCCAAAATTACCGATTCAATATGCCGATTTTGCCGTCTGGCAGCACCAATGGTTATCGGGTGAAGTACTCTCCAGCCAAATCGACTACTGGAAAACCCAGTTAGCAGGTGCTAGTACTGTACTGGAATTGCCTACCGACCGACCACGGCCACCAGTCCAAACTTACCAGGGGGCAGCCCAGTCCCTAATGCTACCCCAAAACCTGAGTGCATCGCTCACAGAACTCTCGCATCAAGAAGGTGTCACCCTATTCATGACGTTGCTGGCGGCCTTTGGGACAATATTACACCGCTACACTGGGCAAGAAGACATTCTCATTGGTTCTCCCATTGCTGGGCGTAACCGTTCTGAGATTGAAGGGTTGATTGGATTTTTTATTAACACTGTTGTTTTACGGACTAATTTTTCCGGCAATCCCAGTTTTCGTTTACTGCTAAGTCGAGTTCGCCAGATGGCATTAGATGCTTATGCCCATCAAGATATGCCCTTCGAGAAACTGGTAGAAGAACTGCAACCAGAACGAGATACCAGCCGCAACCCACTGTTTCAGGTGTGGTTCAATATGCTCAACTTGAGGGACATTCAACTGGAACTACCTGGAGTGGCTGTAGAACCAGTCTCGATGCTAGAAACAGCTTCCAAGTTCGACTTAACTCTGTATGTTACGGAACAAAACCACGGAATTCAAATTGACTTAGTTTATAATACCGATCTCTTTGCTCCTGAGCGGATGATGGAAATGCTCCATCAATACCATCATTTGCTCAATCAAATTGTTGCTGTTCCTGAAAAGCAGATCAGTTTGTACTCTCTGGTTACACCACAATCTCGACTTTTGTTACCAGAACCAAGGGCGGTATTGCCAGAACCACACTACGACTTAGTGACAACAATGTTTACCTCTTGGGTAAACCGTACCCCAGAACATTCAGCACTTCGTCAAGGATCTCGTACTTGGAACTATGGGGAATTGGGCAAAAGCGCTCAAGACCTAGCATGGGTAATGTTGTCCCACGGAGTTGAGCGAGGGGATGTCGTAGCCGTATTCGGGACACGAAGCTTTGGACTGATTGCGGGTATGCTCGGTGTCCTCTTGAGTGGTAGTGTGCTACTAACCCTCGATCCGAAACTTCCTCGCGATCGCCAGCGGCTCATGCTACAGGAAGCTAAAGCCAAATACATATTATATATTGATAGTCAACCCTTAGAAGATAAAGAAATATGGGAGTCTTTAATTATTATCTGGGTGAATCCAGGCACAGGAGAAGCCATAAATTCACGCAATGACAGCAGTCAAGCAATAAAGCTGCCTGATATCGCTGGTGACGATGCAGCTTATATTTTCTTTACTTCCGGCACTACTGGTATACCTAAGGGGGTACTAGGGTGTCACAAAGGGATGGCGCATTTTCTCAACTGGCAGAGGCAGACATTTGAAATTGGTCAGCAAGACCGCATTGCCCAATTGACAGGTCTTTCCTTTGATGTCGTCCTCAGAGATATCTTCTTACCTTTAACCAGTGGTGCAACCCTGTGTTTGCCAGAGGAAGGAGATAACTTAGAAACGACTAAAATTCTGCATTACTTGGAAAATGAGCAAATTTCAGTACTCCACACAGTTCCTTCGCTGGCGCAATTCTGGTTAGCCAATGTGCCATCAGGAGTATCTTTACGTAACTTACGCTGGTTGTTCTTTGCCGGAGAACCTCTTAAGGAGACACTTATACTTCGGTGGCGGGATGCTTTCCCAGAATCAGGTGAAATTGTCAATCTTTACGGTCCAACAGAGACAACTTTGGCGAAGTGTTATTATCAGATACCTATTGATTGTCTACCAGGGGTACAGCCAGTAGGAGTGCCGCTTCCTGAAACCCAAGCATTAGTTTTAACACCAAATCACCAACCCTGCGGCATCGGTGAACCAGGCGAGATTGTGATCCGAACGCCATTCCGCAGTTTGGGCTACATAAATGCCCAGCAAGAAAACCGTTCTCGGTTTATCAAAAATGCCTTTCGGAATGACGAACAAGATTGGCTTTATTATACAGGCGATCGCGGTCGCTATTTTCCAGATGGCTCTTTAGAAATTCTCGGTCGTCGAGATCATCAAGTCAAGATCCGCGGAATACGCATTGAGCCAGGGGAAATTGAGACGGTGTTAGCCCAATACCCAAATGTACTCCAGACTGTAGTCATCGCTCGTGAAGATGTACCTGGGGATCAACGTTTAGTAGCTTACATCACCCCAAAGCCGGACTCAGTAACCACAATTAGTGATATACGGCGGTTCCTCTCGACAAAGCTGCCACAGTATATGCTACCTTCAGCTTTTGTTTTGTTGGACACCATGCCTTTAACTCCCAATGGCAAGGTAGACCGTCGCGCCTTACCTGCACCCGACTTATCAAGGCAAGAGCCGGAAGCCACCTTTGTTACTCCCCGCAATGAAGTGGAACGCCAACTAACACAGATTTGGGAACAACTTTTAGGTGTCCAGCCTATTGGCATCAGAGATAACTTCTTTGAGCTAGGAGGACATTCCTTACTGGCAGTAAAACTGTTTTGGCAAATTGAAAAGACATTTAGTAAAAATCTGCCTCTTGCTATTCTCTTCCAGTCAGGTACTGTAGAGGCTTTAGCCAAAATAATCTGCCAAGAACAAGATTTAGCAACAAACAAGGCTTTAGTTAATACTTGGGACAAATCAAGAAGTACTTGGTCATCCCTGGTAGAAATTCAACCCAATGGTTCCAAGCCACCTTTTTTCTGTATTCACGGACTAGGGGGAGAAGTCTTATGTTTCCGGGAATTGGCACAGCATTTAGGGTCAGAACAACCATTTTACGGACTACAACCACAGGGGCTATATGGAAAATACCCACTTCATACCCGAATTGAAGACATGGCAGCCCATTACATTCAAGAAATTAAGACCCTTCAGCCTAATGGTCCTTACTTTTTGGGAGGTTATTCTTTTGGGGGTGCAGTTGCCTTTGAGATGGCTCGGCAACTCCATGAGCAAGGCGAGCAAATTGGTATTATGGTTATCCTTGATAGTTGTCGTCCAGGTTATAGCTGGCAATCGTCATTTCTCAAGCGAATTTTCTTGCATTTAAGTAATATTGTTCAACAAGGGCCTGCCTACCTTTGGCAAACGGCTGTGAGATGGAGCTATTGGCGTAAACACCATCTCCAAAATAGGTATAAGCGTTACTTGGAAGCGACACTTGGTATACCTGATACTGACAAGCACTTACAGATTATCGATGCTAATACTCAAGCTATTAGTAAATATATTTACCAAGTTTACCCTGGTCGAGTGATTCTCTTACGAACTGAGGATCAGAATCGGGATGAAGCCGTAGGTACACAATACGATCCTCAATTCGGTTGGGGTGATTTAGTCGCTGGAGCATTAGATATCTATTACCTTCCTGGTTCTCACCTTTCTCTACTCCGTGAACCCCATGTACAGGTGTTAGCCGAAAAATTGAGACATTGCTTAATCCAAGCGCAGTCTCCAAAGAATTAATAACGCTGAGATACTCCTTCATTTTATATAATTACTGTCTCAGCCTTGTTTTGTATTTTTTTAAACCTGTCGAACTCACGTTAATTGAGCGATAAAGTTCATACCATGTTTGAGAAGATTGAAATATCTATAATTATCATTATCTTTTATGGGATATTTTATTTTTTGGAAGCCCCTAATTAGTGTTATTTTTTCAAACAGAAAAACCTCAATATTTTTATCGAAGCTCTGCTGAGTTAGCTTCGTCATGTTTTGGCTAATATCAGATATTGTTAGATTTTGTGGATCTTCAAATTCGCGATTCCTAGCAACTAACCAAACTCTCCTAAATCTTTGAGCAATATTGAGTAATTCGCTCCTTTTTATTTCGGTTACTTTTGTGCTTGGTAGTCGTGGGATGTTAAAACTCCATCGCCGCAACCCATACTGAGTTATTTGATTCTCAGGTGACTGGAAGTAATATTGAAACGGTGCGTCTATCGTGCTTGGAAATAGTAATATCATATCATTTGGCTTTACAAGAGATTGAACGTAAAAACCAACTTGGTTCCAAGGCTCCTTCTTACTATATGCGTAATATTTGCCTGTCGAGTAAAGCTGAATAATTATTAAAACAGTAAGAGATATAGCTATTAATGACTTCTTACGAAAATAGAGTAAACCAGCAGCAACTAATAGAAAAAAGGGTATAGTTGTCCATAAGAAAATTCTAGTTATAAAAATTGAACGTTTAAGACTGATTAAAAATCCTAACAAGATAGTACCAATGCTGAGAGTAACTGTTAACCCTGATTTAGTTGGCTGATGTCGCCAATACCAAACTCCCAATACTGCTAGACTCGAAAGAAGTAGCAAATAATATTTAGAACCGTAAAGGGTTATGAGTATTAAAAAAAATCGATCAACTGTCGGAAAAGGAATCCAAAAATCACTGAGAGTAACTGCTGTCTGTTGTATTATTTTTGGAATCCACCAAGACCAGATCAGTATAATAACGGCATTGGCAACGCTCCAGTTAAAAACAAATTTCTTACTAAAGCAACCTTTTGTTGCCCACCAAACAAGAGCAACAACGCTAGCTAATATAGGTAGCAGTACTGCTGTGTTGTGGCAATAAAGAGCAATAGAAACGCCAACTACATAGGCAATCCATGCTAAATCGGATGCCAAATTATAAGGAAAATGCTGAAAACCCCTGAGAAACAGCAACGTAGTTGCGTATTTCGTACTTTAGGCAGGGGATGAAAGTTTAATGAAGGCGCGAAATGCGCCACGGGGATACTCCCCGTGGTCACTTTCGCGTTTACGCCTGAGTCAATCATGGTAAAATAGCCCTATCAGACAAGATATAAAAACCTACTCCCGGACTGGGAGAAAGTTACGCCCGAAAAACTTTGAGGAGATATCACCACGCACTAACTGTGCAAACGTGGTGAGCCTGGGAACCCATTTAAAACGGGATATTAAGGCAGTAATGTTTTAAGAATCCCCTTGGCTTTAGCCAG
>JBBSCU010000236.1:0-8644 GCA_038249935.1 Chroococcales cyanobacterium | reverse complement strand
CGATTTGAGGCTGCACTAATCAGCTCCTCAGAACGTTGCATGATCTGAGACTGAGTTGTTTCGAACTTAGAACGTTTTAGCATAATCAGTGCATCTTGGGGTCATTCTCCAGTGTAGCAGTACTAATAAATCTACTGCTGTCACTCTCAGGGAAAGATGCGATCGCTGGCACCCGTACTGGCAGCGACGGCGGTGCTGGGACTGGTATCCAAAACACTAAGGACGCGACCATCACTACAGGGTCGGGCAACGACACGATTACGGGTTATGGCAACAGTTCTGAAACAAATGCCACCGCCTATGGCATTTTCAACGACGGAGTTATTGATACTGGCAATGGTTCTGACAAACTTACTGGACAGGCTACAGCAACAATTGGTGGTACTGCCTATGGTATTTATGGAGAAGGAACCATCAACACAGGCAATGGCAATGACAAAATTATTGCCACCAGTACCCTAGATGGAGTTCAACAGAAAGTTTCTATCGGTGGCGACATCAGCATTGATCTGGGTACTGGAAATGACTACTTCAAAGGGTTCGGTGCTGCGACTGTTGATGGCGGGTGCGGCTGGGATACTCTCGATCTTAGAGCTTTCAATCGCTCTGAACTCATCGTATCTGGTGTTATTTCTGGCAATCCCCTTAAAAGTGCCAACATCACTTTCAACAACAATGAAAACCCCATTAGCTTGTCCACCACTGGCTTTGAGAAATTTATCTTTGCAGATAGCTCTTTCTGCTACAGCACTTTGGCAAACAGGGCATAGGTTTGTTAATTCCTCTATCTCGTGTTTTAACCCCTGAGTGTCTAATTGGTATTATTTACTTTGAGGCTGAAAAAGCATCTACCCGCGTATATACTCTTAGCTCCAAACTTGCATAGATTTACTAGAATTCAGGGATTATTCAGGTATATGCAGTTTATCTGTACCAATGAAGTGACGAGAATCACACTTATCTATGATTATGATCGTCGTCCGGCGATCGCTAAGTCGGCATAATTAAAGACAATTGAACTCTAGCCGAGTCATCAATAGGGAACACACTTAAATTACCGACAGTATCCATAAAGGACTGTCGGTTTTTTGTATTTGGATGCCCAATGCCAATAAAATTTCCCCACAACTGGTTGGTAACTTGACAAAGATTTTGCCACAGCCACTACCAAATGTGGGGAGGGTATGATCAAATTGGGGATCTTATGCCTATCGAGTGCTAATATATTACACTCGTTTTAGTAGACCAGAAGTATACTCCTATAGCTAGCACACACTTTTAGTAAGACATCGCTTGAATGATGTAATCAAAGTATGGAGCTGCTTGGGCAGAGTCTTCCGCACTCAGTAAGCCAAGGGAGGCTATTTTGAGTGAATTAATCGCTTCTACCATTCCAGGCACAGGAACGCCCAATGAATTGTACATTTCGCGCACGCCAATCAAACCAATTTTTTCAATTGGCTCTTTGTCGCCAGCAAGTACGCCATAAGTAATTAGGCGTAAGTACCAACCAAAATCACGGATACATAGAGAGCGCTGGCGTTCTCCGTAAGCATTCCCACCGGGAGAGATAAAGTCAGGACGTTTTTGCCAAAGTTGTTTGGTTGCTTCCTGAACTATCTTTTTTTCGTTTTCGGCTAAGGTAGCCGCAATCCGCGTCCGTTGTACGCCGGTTTCCAAAAAGTCTTTAATGTTTTTAAGTTCGCCACTGCTGGGATAACGCAGTTCGTCGTCGGCTTTGAGAATAACTTGGCTAATTACAGTCATGATGATTGAAATCACCTGAGATATTATTTGCTAGTTTAACGAGTCTGAGGTACACAAGTGAAGAGAGATGATGGAGATGATGGAGTAGGAAGCAAAGAGAGAATTAATAACTTTTGACTCTTGACTCTTGACTTTTGACTCTTGATTAAGAATTAATGACTAAAATAATTTGGCAACAGGGTGAATTAATTGAAGTTACGATCGCTAACCTAAGTGACACAGGCGATGGTGTGGGACGCGCTGATGAGCGTGTAGTGTTTGTCCCAGATACAGTACCAGGCGATCGCGCAATTGTCCGCTTGGTACACGTCAAACCAAAATACGCCCACGGTAAGCTCCAGCAGCTATTGTCACCATCCCCCCACCGTATCCGGCCTAGTTGTATTGTGGCGGATAAGTGCGGTGGTTGCCAGTGGCAGCATATTAACTATAACTATCAGCTAGTAGCCAAGCAAAATCAAGTTATCCAAGCTTTGGAGCGCATTGGCGGTTTTGCTCAACCACCAGTAGATTCGGTACTCGCCGCCCCTGACGCTTTCGGCTACCGTAACAAATCTACATATCCTCTGGGCACATCAGCGACAGGACAGGTACAAGCTGGTTATTATCAAAAAGGTAGTCACCAATTAATTAACTTAAATCAATGTCCAGTCCAAGATGCGCGATTAAATCCCTTACTAGCCGAAGTTAAGCAGGATATCCAAAAACAGGGTTGGCAAATTTATGACGAACAGCGCCACCTTGGGAAAATTCGCCATCTTAGCTTACGCATTGGCCGAAACACCGGGGAAATGTTGCTGACTTTGGTGGTGAAGGACTGGAATTTATCGGGAATTGAAACCCAAGCCCAAGAGTGGTTAAAGCGCTATCCTCAGCTAGTAGGAGTTTCACTCAATCGCAATGGCGATCGCACAAATGCTATCTTTGGATCAGAAACCCGTTGTATCGCTGGAGTCCCCCACCTGAGCGAAAATTTTGCTGGACTGGAGTTTAAAGTGCGCCCAGATACATTTTTCCAAGTGTATACAGAAACAGCAGAGGCACTATTGCAGGTAATTCAATCAGAACTCAATCTTCAAGGGCATGAGTTGTTAGTTGATGCCTACTGTGGTATTGGGACTTTAACTTTACCCCTCGCCAAAAAAGCACGTATTGCCACAGGATTAGAAGTGCAACCAGCAGCAGTAGAACAAGCTATTTTAAATGCCCATCGCAACGGAATTGATAATGTCACATTCCAAGTCGGCGCAGTAGAAAAATTGCTTTCAAAAATGGACACAATACCCGAAGTAGTCATACTCGATCCGCCACGCAAGGGGTGCGATCGCAATGTCATCGATACTTTACGCCAGATGAAACCATCTCGGATCGTTTACGTCAGTTGTAAAGTAGCTACCCTTGCTCGCGATCTGAAATTACTTTGTCAAGATGGGCAATATACTATCACACGAGTACAACCTGCTGATTTTTTTCCTCAAACGGCTCATGTTGAAACTGCCGCCTTTCTTGTGCTATCACATTTAAAAACTGAAATTTGAAATTTGTGGTCTTGTGCATACCAAAGATGCTAAAATTGAATTAAGCTAAAAATAGAAATTTATTTTGTTTAAAGGAATTTAAGTTGTATAGGCTCCTAAAAACACGAATTGGATTGAGTATATTACAAATCGGCAATTAACTAGAGTATGCTAATACTCTAGTTGACTCTGACTATTAGCACCTTTTTAAGTTGCTGGCTTCGTTATCAAATTTATTGCAGCCGCTATATATTCAAGCAATCCCAACTCATCCATAAAACCAATGCTCCGCTCCCTAGCATTTTCAAAATTTAGTTTTAAAGACGTAAGTTTGAAGGCAGCATGACCACCTCAAGTTTTATCAGGGTGTCTGTAATAGCAAACTGATATCTAGCTAACTGAAAGCTATGGGGTTTATATTGTGATTACCATTTCACTCCGTCCAGTTGGACGTTATTGGGGTACTATTAGTTTTGCCTCAACCCTTTATCTTTGTCCGATATTAGATTTACTGCTGGCAAAAATTCCAGCAAAATTACAAGCAGAATTGCGGCTAGGACTTCAAGAAGCCCTAGTAAATGCAGCTAAACATGGTAATAATCTTGATCCAAGTAAAAGAGTAGTAGTCCGTTTTTCCTTAATAGATAATCAGTACTGGTGGGTAATATCAGACCAAGGTCAAGGCTTTACTCCCTCATCTGCTTGTGATCATGAGTCAACAGAATATTTGCCACCCGATGAGGCCGAAAGTGGTCGTGGTCTATGCCTTCTGTACCAAATTTTTGATCAGGTAGAGTGGAACCGCAAAGGCACAGAATTAAGACTTTGTAAACAAATGGAAAATCGTCGCCGTTTATCTCTGCGATGGTAGAGACGCGATTAATCGCGTCTCTACTCCTAACTTTTGCCGTGAGTTGGACAGGGAGGCGCAGAAATAGAGCGATCTAACCAGCCAACTGCTTGTTCTAATCTAGCTTGAGCTTCTTGCGGCTGATTCTTTAAAAGATACACAATAGCGGCAGCCACTTGTTCATTGGCGCGGGAATTGCGGTTAGACTTGAGGCGATGCCAATCGTCAGGGGAGATACTCAGCCTTTGCATAAGGGCTTGAGCTAGTTCCAGAGTACTAAGTTCATTCAGTTGACTGGTTTGAGGCAGCTGGGTAGATTGAGACATAATTTTAAGTCCTTTGTCCTTTATCCTTTGTCCTTTGAGAAATTACCAATGACAAATGACAATTGGTTAACATTTAATCTTAGTTTACTACTTGTACATGAAGCCGTCTAAACAATCACAACCGCCGGAGGAAACTCCAGAACCAGATTTTGAACAAGAATTAGAGGAAGTAGAGCGATCGCTCTTATCCTTAAAAGAACGTTATGATCAAGTGCAACGCGATCGCCAACAACAGGCACAATGGCAACAGCGTCGGGATCAACTAAAGCACAATAAATCTCAGACACCAGCAATCAAAGCAGAGTTACGGCAAATTCAACAGCAGTTGGAAATGCTAGAACTAAACTTAGAAAGCCAGTTATTTTCTTGGCGTAGCCTAAAGAAACCTTTTTGGCAAGTCGTCCGCTTTGGTGGAATGGGCGTTATCATAGGCTGGATATTAAAGTCTTATGCTGGGTAAATATGGTAAATCGACGGATTGCAGAAATATTGCGAAGTGGTCAACCTGATGAGTCCCTCCAAATTCAAGGCTGGGTGCGGACGAAGCGCGATTCCAAAGGGTTTGCTTTTATTGAAGTCAATGACGGCTCATCACTAGCTAATTTGCAAGTCGTCATTAATCAGGATTTGCCAGATTATGAAGCTATATTGAAAAAACTGAATACGGGTGCTGCTGTCGAAGTAGCAGGGGTGTTAGTGGCTTCTCTTGGTAAAGGACAGCGAATTGAGTTGAAAGCCGAAACAGTGAAAGTTTACGGTGAAGCTGATCCCGATACATATCCCCTGCAAAAGAAGCGCCATTCCTTTGAGTTTCTGCGAACCATTGGACATTTGCGATCGCGTACCAATTCCTTTGGTGCTGTTTTTCGCGTCAGAAATGCTTGTTCAACAGCAATTCATCAATTTTTCCAAGAAAGAGGCTTTTTGTGGGTACATACACCCATCATCACTGCTAGCGATTGCGAAGGCGCAGGTGAGCTTTTTAGCGTTACCAGCTTAGATTTAAAGAATATTCCCCGCACCGAAAATCAAGCAGTAGATTACAGCCAAGACTTTTTTGCTAAACCCACATATTTAACAGTTAGCGGCCAGTTGGAAGCGGAAGTGATGGCGATGGCGTTTAGCAACGTCTACACCTTTGGCCCTACCTTTCGTGCAGAAAATTCCAACACCTCCCGCCACTTAGCAGAATTTTGGATGGTTGAGCCAGAAATGGCATTTTGTGACTTAGAAGGCGATATGGATTTAGCTGAGGCGTTTCTCAAATACATTTTTAAATATGTGTTGGAAACTTGCCCAGAAGATATGGAATTTTTCAATGAACGCATTGATAAATCTGTGTTGACAACAGCCGAAAATATTATTAATAATCAGTTTGAACGATTAACTTACACAGAAGCGATCGCACTTTTAGAAAAGGCTGATGTTAAATTTGAATATCCTGTAAGTTGGGGTTTAGATTTACAATCAGAACACGAACGCTATCTAGCTGAAGAATTATTTAAAAAACCTGCGATCGTTACAGATTATCCAGCGCAAATCAAAGCTTTTTATATGCGTTTGAACGACGATGAAAAAACCGTCCGGGCAATGGATATTCTCGCACCGAAAATTGGCGAAATTGTTGGCGGTTCCCAACGGGAAGAACGTTTAGAAGTTCTAGAACGCCGTGTATTAGCGCAAGGATTAAACCCAGAAGATTTGTGGTGGTATCTGGATTTACGTCGTTATGGTACTGTTCCACACGCGGGTTTTGGACTAGGTTTTGAAAGACTCGTGCAATTTATGACGGGTATGGGCAATATCCGTGACGTGATTCCGTTTCCTCGTACACCGCAAAGTGCCGAGTTTTAATTGAAGAATTTAAATTAGGGGATTAAAAATTGCGTTTGCACGGACTTATAAAAACTTGGAAATCCGCGATCGCGGGTTTTGCTTGTATAGTCGCATATTTGAGAAAGCGATTAGTTAATATTAAGATTTTTGAAGCTCCTCTTGTAAAACTTGAATTTCCTCAATAGATAATTCAGTAACTTGAGCAATTTGCTCTAAACTCATTCCAATCCGCAACAAATTTAAAGTCAACTTTCTTGTTGTTTCTGCTTTACCTTTAGCTTCACCTTCTGCTTTGCCTTTTGCTTTACCTTTGGCTTCGCCTTCTTCTAGGATTTCTTGATAAATGACTGATTCGCGCATAATCTCACTCCTGAAAATCTTCCTAATTACATCTTTCTTTAACACCAGACCTGCTAAAATACCACTTGCAGCAGCTATATTTCTTTGTAGCTGGCGATCGCTAATTGCTTCAACTGCTTTGGCTACTTGGGTTAATACCATTGTAGGATCGTTTGTCTGACTTAGCACGGCAAAGGGTAATAAACCTGGAATACTCATAAACCTGTCTGTTGGTTGTTCCCACAGGCGTATTACCTCAAACTGATGGTAAGTGTTGTTTAATTTAAAACTGTTTTCACTGACTAGTTCTGAACTTGTTTTTCTCAAATAGATTACTATTTGGCGCATTGCTTTGTTAGGAAAGCGGCGATAAACCCTAACCCGATAATCTAACATCCGAAATGGGATATCTTCATCAGGGTCAGTTTGAAATTCGGTATGTAGAACTAAATCATCAGATTGCAATAAAATTAATGAATCGGCACGAATTGGTTCAGATGATAATTCAGTCGGGCTAAGTTCTGTTAATTTAATCGGTGAACCTAGTAACCAAGTTGCTAAGTCATCTTTGAAGTTTTCGGCAAGGAATTTACAGATATTGTCATACATGGCAGCCTGAAAGTAAGGGTATCAGGTATTGTTGATAAGAATTAAGTTTGTTGCTGTTGGGTTTTCTTACGTCAACCCAACATAATGTTACTACATCACTGTTTTAAACACCACCTAATTACCAAGTAACTAAAGTGTTACCAAAGCCACCTTAATATTTATTTCATACACAATAAATTAGAGGCTGATTATGAGCAATTCTTCACATTTAGTACAGCTAGATTAATGGTTTGCCAAGGTAAATACTTTCTTGCTTGCCTACCTGCGTGGGATAAGTGACGCTAGTGTTAAAAGAAATCGTGCAAAGCAAAATGCTCATCCAAGAAGTCGAGTAGGAAGCTACTAGGACTTACGCATTGACACAATTAAAAGAATAAGATCACGAATTACTATGACAGAAAGGCTAGACCGGATTGAAGCAATCTTAGAGCGGACGGCACAAAGGGCTGAAAGGAGTACGGTGGTTATAGAAGCCAACGCAGTAGCTATAGAGGCGAACGCAGCAGCCATAGAAGCTAATAGAAGCGCGATCGCTCAACTACACTCAACTGTAAATTCCTTGGTGCAGGTAGTTGAGACACATCAGCTAAACCATGAAGCAACTGGGCGTAATTTTGAAGGGATTGTCACCGAACTCAGAGAAATTAGAACTGAAATTAGAGGCTTGCGAACTGAAAGTCAACGCATTTTAGAATATTTGTTCGGTAGACAGGAGAACGGCGAGTCATGAGCGATCGCCATAATCATACTACTGCTGCACCTCTCAATGTCTACATCCAAGGTCAAGGATTTCCCATTCTAGGCTTACACGGTCATCCTGGTACTGGTCGTAGTCTTTCTGTCTTTACCAATCATTTATCAAAATGCTATCAAACTTTTGCCCCTGATCTACGTGGATACGGCAAAAGTCGCTGTAACGGTAATTTTGAGATGAATGACCATTTGACTGATTTAGAAGCCCTACTAGACCGTTTTGAGATTGAAAAGTGCCTAGTATTGGGATGGTCACTTGGAGGCATTCTGGCAATGGAACTAGCATTGCGTTTGCCAGAGCGCATTACAGGGCTGATTTTGGTGGCGACAGCCGCAAAACCCCGTGGCAGTCATCCGAGCATCACTTGGCAAGATAATTTATATACTGGTGTTGCAGCGCTGTTGAATTATATAAAACCGAGTTGGCAATGGAATATTGAAACTTTTGCGAAGCGATCGCTTTTCCGTTACTTAGTCCAACAACATACACCCACTACTTATAAATACATCGCCGCAGAAGCAGTACCAGCTTACTTGCAAACCTCTCCGGCTGCGACTCGCGCCCTTTATAGTGCAATTCAATCGGGATATAATCGGCTTCCAGACCTGCGGCAAATTCAATGTCCTAGCCTGGTACTTGCTGGTGT
>JBBSCU010000235.1:0-8749 GCA_038249935.1 Chroococcales cyanobacterium | reverse complement strand
TTTTTTAAGGGGAGCCAGCGCGGTCTTGGGGGTTTCCCCCATGAGTGACTGGCGTGGGTTAGGGGGGATCGAAAAGCTAGGCGGTACATGGAAAAATTTTCACTCTTCTTATCAGAGTAAGCTTTCACGTTAAGTTGACACGTATGGGCATACCGTGCCCCTACACCTTGGGATATAATGTTGTACCGCATCTGAATGGGAACCGCTATATATGAGTTTATACTTTCAAACAGCAACGCGATCTTTCTAATTATTTTGCATTACTGCGCCAAGTTTTTCTATATTTTGACGAATAGCAACACTACGAAGATGATTAACACCCCGAACTCGTTCACTAATATCTAAAGCTTGCAAATAAAGGGGTTTTGCTTCGCCATAACGTCCTGTTTCACGATATATTTCTGCTAAATTGTTGAGACTTTCGGCAACATTGGGATGATTTTCTCCCAACAAGTTCTTATCAAGTTTTAAAGCTTCTATACATAGAGGTTCTGCCTCATTGTAGCGCCCTTGCTCTCTGTACATATAACCAAGAGCGTAGATAGTATCAGCTAAAAGCGGATGAGCTTTTTGTAGTAGACGTTGCTTGAGTTCCAAAGATTGCAAAAACAAAGATTCAGCTTCACCATAACGTTCTTGAGCGCGGTATATTAAACCTAAATTGTGCAAATCTGTAGCAACATCAGGATTTTCTTCTCCCAAAAATCGCTTATCTAATTCTATTGCTTGTTGCGACAACGGTTCAGCTTCCCTGTAACGTCCTTGATGATAAAAAAGTAGCGCTAAATTATTCAATATAAGAGCGAAACAAGGATTATTTTTGCCAAGCAGACGTTTTTCGAGTTCTAATGATTGTAGATACAGAGGTTCTGCTTCGTCATAACGTCCTTGTTCATCATATAATAATGCCAAATTATTCAGACTAGCGGCAACATCGGCATGGTTTTCTCCCAACAGGCGTTTTCTTAGTTCTAAAGCTTGTTGATATAAGAGTTCCGCTTTACTATATTGTCCAATAGATTTGTAGAGTCCCGCCAAATTATTGAGACTAGTAGCGAAAGAAAGATGATTGTCTCCTAACAGGCGTTTCCTCAGTTCTAAAGCTTGTTGATACAATGGTTCGGCTTCGCTGTAGCGTCCTGTTGCCCGATATAATCCGGCTAAATTGTTGAAGCTAGTAGCTAAGTCTATCTGCAAACCTAATTCATTTTGCAATTCACTCGCCTGTCGCCAATACTTGATTGCTAATTCCTGTTCTTCCTGATAATTTTGAGATTCACCCCGATCTAATCTGCTGCGGTAAATATCACCTAACCTTGCATATAAGGTAGCCAAAGTGGGATCTTTAGTTCCCCGTTCTTGTTCTACTTTCTCAATCAGCCTTTGTAAATCTTGAATAGGCAAGAAAAAGAGATTATTTTCATTAGTATCTGTGCTGGTTAATTCTGTGTTTCTAAAAACAAAGCGTATATGTTCTAGTTCTTTACCAGGAATAGCATTCGTCTTTTTAGATTCAAACCGGAATACACCATTGCGCCAACTCCAAAAATCAGGGGCTTTTTTAATTAAGTTAACTAAAATTTGGTTAGTTACCCAAAGCACGATGGCAA
Organism: Chroococcales cyanobacterium; assembly: GCA_038249935.1. Lineage (GTDB taxonomy): Bacteria > Cyanobacteriota > Cyanobacteriia > Cyanobacteriales > Nostocaceae > Nostoc. The sequence continues at coordinate 7,139 of JBBSCU010000235.1, read as the reverse complement.
AAGGAAACTCGCGCAATCCTTCCCTTGTCCACTGTAAGTAACCAAAAAATTTCTCCTGTTCTGATTGTTCATTTCCCAGTCGGAGAAAATAAAGTTGTTCAGCACCCGTCACAGTGATTACCGCTCGGTTCTGCTGACGGAGATATTCTTCTTGTTGTACCAGTTGGTTAAGTGCAGCTTTTAGGCTCGGTTCCTGACGTGCTAAAGTCACTCGATATAGATGAAATTTAGGTTGTAGTTCGGCTTCATACTGGGCAATAATATCATCACGAAAGCTAGCATCATCGCAAACTGCAATCAGTAAATTTAATCCCCGCTTTTGAGCTTCAATAGAAACAATTAAATCATCATAGGCATCTTGATTTTCTCCCCGATCATCTAATAAGTCTTCATTTAACATTAATAGCTCCCTTGATTTTCAAGGTTTCTATAATAATTGGATGAACATCGTACCAAGTTTCATCAGTGCGATATTCTAGAACATATAGCCCATGTAGTAAATCCAAAAACTCTGCTTGTTTGGGGTCATTGGGCATAAATTGTTCATAAACACTCTGCAAAATATCTGTATCAACCTTTCCTAACCGGATAGAAAAATCATTGCGGATTTTATTGATTGCTTCCAGGAGAATTTTATCATCAATGATAACTTCTGCTGAAGGATTTCGCCGGATAATCCGTAAACAAATGCGGCAACATTCTTTAGAAATACGAATTAACTCTCGCAATACGCCACCACTGTAAATCACAATTTTTTCAGCAGTTTCTGCCGCGATTAATTCACTAGATATCCGCTTTTGTAAAACTTCACCGAGCATCTTTGTTGCTTCCGGGCGAGGTTTGGCGTTAGGGAACCGATTTTTACCTTTCTCAAAAATTTTTAATACAGGCATTGCCACAACCTGATCGTTAGTTTCAGTAGCAATTATTGTGCTGATAAATGTTTCACGAAGTACTGCGATGGGGATAGTGTAAATAATTTGAAAGTTAGGTTGACAAAGAGCTTTAATGTTATCTCGATAAATTTCGTTAACTCTGCCTAAGTCAAGTTTATCTAAATCATCAATAATTACTAAAACGTTTTTTTTAGTTGCAACTTGAATTAGAGCCGCAATTTCGTTAATTCTAGCAACTAAATCTGATAGTTTGCGTTCAAACTCTTGTTTAATTTCATCCCGAACGCTAGCATCAGCTTTTAGTTTAGAACTAATTAACTTTAAGAGGTCAAAACCGATACTAGCTTCTGCTTGCAAATTTAATTCTTCGGTGCGAGTCCGGGTAGCAAACCACCTATAAAGAGCTTCTTTAGTAGATTGAGGAATATCAACTTGTCGGGCTTCTGCCTCTGTCATTAAATTAACTGCGATCGCAAACAGTATATTAATATGGTTAACCGCCGACATTTCAATTTTTTCAGCAATAGAAAATAGAACTACAAAATATTTATTTTGAATTTGTCTGCTAAACTCAGCTAACAAAGTAGACTTACCACATCCCCGATGTCCTGTAAAGACAATTTTGCCATCTCGATTGGGACTATCTTCTACTAATTGGTTAAGTTCTGCAATCAAATCATCACCATACTCGACTCTAAATTTTTCCATTTCGTTCCGTTCCATCAGTGGAAACAGTTCAAGATTGCTGTATGCTTCTTGAAAGGAGTTTAATAATTCTTGAGACATTGGATAGTGCCGTAAACATGGGAGCTATTCATATAATGGCTCATCATTTTTGAAGTAGAAGTTTAGGTAATGTCTAGGATAGAGTATGCCTACATAACTTCTCAAATTCCGTTAATAAATAACTACTAGGTGAGTGGTATGTTATGTCTTAAAAAGAGATACCCTAATTCCCAAATCTCAACCTATCAATGAGTAACAGAGGTCAATAATTAATAAGACTGAATGATAGATTATACATTCGATAATTCAGACCGAATGATAGATTATACAGATAACATCCTGAAAGTTACTTAACACATAAATAAAATAAAATTTTCAGTTATAAAAATAAATTTTTAGTGTGCTTCATCTCATCCCCCTCTAGCCGATGCAATGGGTAGCTGTTGTTACTATTGGTTAGTAGTCTGTCAAGAAATAATTGACGAGTACATCCTCTGTAGAGACGGCGATTTATCGCGTCTCTCTTTGGAGAAACGGCGATTTATCGCGTCTCTCTTTGGAGAAACGGCGATTTATCGCGTCTCTCTAAGAGGATGTTTGAAAAGTATTTTTGGTAACATCAAAGCATCAGGAACCTAACCCCCCTAGCCCCCCTTCCCTACGTTCGCGTAGCGGCACGAAGTGCGGGAATGGGGGTTTCAAAGCCTCTCTCCGCTTCGGGGAGAGGTTTGGAGAGGGGTTTCTAGTCAGTCTTTTAGACGCAATAAATCGCGTCTCTACATGAGGGCTTTCTGGCTATCCCAAGGGTATTGAGATAAAACTGATAACTTGTGTGCACACCGTTTAGGAGAGAGGTCAAAATTGTACTTCACTGGGTTCTAAACCAGCTTTTGCGACTTCTAAACCAGCTTTTGCGACTTCTAAACCAGCTTTTGCGACTTCTAAACTAGCTTTTGCGACTTCTAAACCAGCTTTTGCGACTTCTAAACCAGCTTTTGCAACTTCTAAACTAGCTTTTGTGACTTCTAAACTAGCTTTTGCGACTTCTAAACCAGCTTTTCTCAACGAATTTCAGCAAATATACCCGCATCTATCTAGTTGGCTAATGCCATCCAATGCTCTTATTTTTCTGTAACTTCACTGTGGCTGGTGCATCTGTTTATTGCGTATTGTGATGATATATAAATAACTCAGTGAATAACATCAGGGTTATTTATAAATTAATCCAAACAGGAAAACTATATGACGCAACGGAAACGAAACTCCATGCCACTGACCAAAGCTGAACGACGGATTGAAGGAATGCAGACAATTAACCCTGAGTTAAACTTTAGTAATGGGTTTTCAATTTCTACTTACAACACTAAAGTAATTGAGTTACGAGAAAAGCTAGCCGCTTATAATCAAGCACAAACAATAGTAGATAAGACACACAATACATTAATAGAAGCAGAACGAGAGTTAAATACTTATTCTGAGCAAATGCTGTTGAATGTTGCATCTCGCTATGGCAAAACTAGTGATGAGTATGAGATGGCTGGTGGAACACGCAGGTCAGACCGTAAAAAAGCACGTCCAGTAGTAAACCAAACGGTGACATCTGTGAAGTAATTCTTTGGACTCGCCGCTTTTTTAGATAAGGGTGCGTTGACCTTTGTGACAACGCACCATTAAAATTAATATAAAGCTAATCAAACTCTTCTTTACAATAAAGCCAAATAATTGTAGGTTGGGTTGAGGAACGAAACCCAACATCAACTTTAGTTTATTAGATTGCCCTTCACTCATTTCTTAACTCACATCTCAAAAACAATAAGTTGACGGTATCTTTTATAACCAATACTTTGGTATAAAGCCCGAAATATAACCATCATAAAATTAACTTAATGCAATATCGCCGAGCCACAATAGAAGGTGGCACTTACTTTTTTACACTGGTAACACATAAAAGACAAAGACTATTATGCTTACCGACTAACGTATCTTTATTGAGAAATACTTTTCGGTATGTAATGCAACAACACCCATTTATAATTGATGCCTTTGTTTTATTACCGGATCATCTGCACTGTATTTGGACATTACCACAGGGCGATCGCAATTTTTCTACCCGTTGGCGTTTGCTCAAAAGCTATTTTAGTCGCCAGTGTATTACTCTATCACAGCAAAAACTATCTACCTCTAGGTAAAATAAAAAAGAACAGGCTATTTGGCAGCGTCGTTTTTGGGAACACTTGATTAGAGACGAAGTAGATTTTAAAAATCACCTTGAATATATTCACTACAATCCTGTCAAACATGGTTTAGTGAAAGCTCCAAAAGATTGGGAATATTCCAGCTTTCATCGTTCTGTCCGTCAGGGTATGTATGATATTACGTGGGGTGCTGGGCAAGAAATTGTATTTGACTCTGATATCGGTAAAGAGTAGATATTGCCTAAATTGTAGCTGAAATTGTAGGTTGGGTTAAACGAAGTGAAACCCAACATCAGCATTGGATATTGTGATGGGTAATGTTGGGTTTCGTTCCTCAACCCAACCTACGAATTGCTAGAAACAGAACCTTAGAGTAATATCGCAATGGTTTTTGGAGGTTCTTGTGATTGAGCCAGACTTTAGCAGCATGAAAAAAACCGAGTTAAGAGCCTTCGTCATTGCTCACCCCGACAACAAAGCAGCGTTTCGTGCTTTTGTTGACCGCTTTACATCTGAAGCGTCTCCAGAGACTTTTGACATCCCAAAATCGAATGCTGAGATTAAAGAAGTTGAAATTTTGATTAAACAAAAATTAGAACAATTAAAAATGAGCTAGTACCGCAAGGCGGAAGTCAAAAGTCAAAAGCCAAAAGAATTGTATTCCGAGCTTCTTGCGCCGTTTGAAATGGTATGTTTATTTGCGCCATGTTGTACTAGATTTTAGAGGATGTTTTAAAAGTCCTCTGGTCGGTAGCAAAACGTTTTAGATCCCCCTAAATCCCCCTTAAAAAAGGGGGACTTTGACTCCGGTTCCCCCCTTTTTTAAGGGGGGTTAGGGGGGATCTAGAAGTGCCTAAAATTACAGATGACCACTTTTAAAACATCCTCTTAGAAGTTTATTTTAAATGTCGCAAAATTAATTGAGTCGAACAACTGTTCGGTTTTGCAACCTACCAAGCTATCCGACTCGGTTTTATATTCGGAGGTTGTCGCCTTCCTCGCTGGTTCAGGTCTGGACTCCCTGGTGTACGCTCGATAAATTCCCACTTACCGACTCTGACTTTGGGGAGTGCTCACGCCACAGCCACCGCCACCACGCGAAAACCAACATTGTTGTTACGATTCGCGCGCGCGTTCCTATTGCGATTGGCAGAACGGCAATTCCTGGCATTGTTGATCCAACTACCGCCACGCAGCAGCTAAAATCGACCTGCCCCATCCTCAAACTCTCAAACTAATTGAGAAATCTGATTAAATGTAGTGTATAATAGTTTTGATATCAAGATACAACTTTCTTGAAAAAAATTTTAACCGCCTACGGCGGAGAGTGAAGAAGGGAAAAGAATAAGAAGTGCAGAGGGCAAAAGAGCAAGAGTGTAAAGGGCAAGGGAATCCTCACGCCACAGCCACCGCCACCACGCGAAAACCAACATTGCAGCCACGAAACGCGCGCGCGCCCCCATTGCGATGGGCAGAACGGCAAAACCTGGCATTGAGGATCCAACTACCGCCACGCAGCAGCTTTATGTCATTATCTTTACCAGTCAGCCACGCACTACCATCTTTTGGCGCACTCTGGTAGTTGTCATTATATACATCCTGACACCATTCCCATACATTACCATGCATATCGTATAAACCGAAAGAGTTAGGCGGAAATTTTCCTACATCTATTGTTTGTTGACGATATTCACCTTTTGGTGCAGAGCCGTAAGGATAGTTACCGTTGTAGTTAACTAAATCTGTGGTAATCGTTTCACCAAAATAAAATGGGGTCTTGGTTCTAGCACGACAAGCATATTCCCATTCGGCTTCGCTAGGTAGTCGATAGGTTCTTCCTGTTTTATCGCTCAACTTTTTACAAAATTCTACTGCATCATCCCAACTCACGCTTTCTACAGGTCGTTTCTCACCTTTAAACTTGGCAGGATTTGTCCCCATAATGGCTTGATACTGTGCTTGGGTGATTTCATATTTACCCATGAAGAACCCAGGCACTTTTACCTGATGTTGTGGAGTTTCATCTTGATCTCTCTGTGCATCCCCTTCCGGTGAACCCATCATAAAGGTTCCCCCCGGTATCTGCATCATTCCCAGGGTGACACCATTTCCCAAGTCTTCTTCAAAATATTTCGCTTCCTCACTACGGCGGTTAGTGATATTTCCTTGTGCATTTACCGTCACGACTTCAAATTGAAAGGTTTGTAAGGGATTTTTTTCAACTGTAAATATTCCCTTAGTGGAATTTTCAATATTAGGACGAGGTTGTGGTGAAGATGGTTCTTGAGATTCCCACGGCAACTTTGCAATTCTTTGAATTGCTTTGATTGCATCCGTATCTTGCCCTAAAGCCGCAGCTAATACCCGAATCCATAATTGCTCTGCTAAATCTAAATTCCTGTTTACTTCTGCTTGGTAAGCATCATTTTTCAACGTGGCGATATCCGCAAGAGTTGCATATTGCGGTACAAGTATTAGGTGAGATTTATTTATAGGTTCAGCAATCACATAAGGTGTTTGCCTCCCATTTTTATGCTTACTAACAATTTCCGGCACGCGAGACTTGAGATACTGATTCAACCGTTCAACTGTGGCGCATTTACCTTGAATTCCTAACCCTTCTAGTAGTGCAGTAGTAAAAGCACCTTGTTGTAAAGCCTCAATTTCATAAGAATATTCTTGCGGACTACAAGAAAAAATACTAATAACTCCTTGTTGACGTGCTTCTTCTGCGCTTTGTCGCCCAATACCTTCACCAGCACGAGTACCTAGACTACGACAAGCATCCAGAATGAGGACAACATTATCAGCACCGCAGCGACGCAAGCGTTCAGTCACAAAGTTAATCGCAATTGCCGTGTTTTCAATATCTTCTGGATCGCCATCACAGGGTATGAGATAATCACGGCCACTGTGTCTCATCCCATGACCACTGAAGAAAAACCAGAAATTATCTCCTGCTCCCATAAAGGGATTGTCAAATAACTGCCGCAAGACTCGCAACAAGTTAGTGCGAGTTGGACGAGTAGATTTTCCGTCAACAGGAGGAGAGTCATCAGAGAAGAAGAATATCCGCTCAAATCCGGCTTCATTGCCCAGAAACTCCTGCATTAACTGTGCATCCCGCTTGGCATAGTTTAGCGGTTGTAGATAATCATACTGGTTAATTCCGATGGCGATCGCTCAATTTCATCTAGCTGCATCTTGGAGTTGACTTTTGCTTGCTGTTCAGCTTGACTAAACAAACTTCCCACGACTTTGAGAAAGTGAGTCATATTTTGCTCTAATGTTTGAGCGCTAACCTTAACCGCATCTCCTACCC
>JBBSCU010000234.1:0-8758 GCA_038249935.1 Chroococcales cyanobacterium | reverse complement strand
TGTCTCATCGTAACTTTTTGTACCGCCTACCAAATTGATGTGCAGCCTAACTTCATCAAATAAATCTTTAGGTTCATACCGCTCACGTAGCAAAAATCTTTTGACACTATCATGAGACAAATCTTCCATGATGTCTGCCAAAGGTGTGCAGCCTGGATACTTTGATTCTGAAAGTATTAACAGAGTGTAAGTGTTAAGGTCACACAATGCCTGGGATGGCTTGGTAGTCGCTCTGATAGTCCGAACCCACTTATAGAGATGAACTAAATTATCCGTCTTTCAAGTCCCCTGCGGACTAGCGATCGCGTATTTTTTCTTGTTTTTCTACTTCATGTATTGTCTCATTTGTCAATGCATAAGTTCTGTTGGTAATTTCCCTATGGGAAATTCTTGCGTGTAAGTATGGTCTTGATGAAATATTGATTAACAATCGGGGTTTGCCGCGTTGAGAAGAGTGACCCTTGGCAGTGTCAACTTTACGCTACTTAGGATTCTTCACAATTGATTTAGTATTCCTATTAATAAAAGCTTCGATTTTATGAAGTTTTTGTTTAAATATATTTTTGGTAAATAAATTTTTGATGAAGTGTCACGATAAATTTACAACACGGTTTTCTCGTGGTATTCTAGTTGAGTAATTAGATTTAACATTAAATCTTTAAAAAACTCTTGATAAATTTATAAATTTATGTGGAATAAAACGCAATCAAGTAAAGCTAAACAAGACTAATTTAAATCAGCGGTTAGGAATGTGGATTAAATAAAGTGCAAAAGTAGGGTGTGTTAGCGGAGCGTAACGCACCATTCCAAGTTAAATAAGAATTGCACGTTATTAAATTTGCGTTCCTTACAGTTGTTAAGAACTCAATTTTAACATTCAATAAAGTTCCCTAGAAACCTGTAGAGTTCTCTGTTGAATATGGAGGTCAAATATAAGTTTAGTGACCGCATATTACATTGCTAGATAAGTTTTGTCATAGGCAAATTTGTGTTTATACCTACTACTTCGATTGAGGCAAATGTACTATGAAATCTGTGTCGCAAGTTTCACGTTTTCAAATAATTCCTTATATCATCCTATTTGTCAGTATTTTATTTAGTATTTCTGGACAATTGCTGATGAAGCATACCATGAGCAATATGAATGAAGGACTATTTACTTGGTCATTTATTCAACAATTAGTATTATCTATTACTGTTTACTGCTTAGGAATAGCAAATTGGATATTGGCTCTGCGATCTGTAAAATTGAGTATTGCTTATCCACTAACTAGCTTAAACTACGTCGGGATACTTTTCGGTTCATACTACTTTTTTAATGAGGTGATTACACCAACTCGAATAGCAGGAGTTATGACTATTTTTCTAGGTGTTCTTTTAGTGGTTATTCCACTTAAATTTTCTATAGTAAATTCCACAAAAAGTATTGACAAATGAACATCATTACTTGGCTACTTTTAATGCTTGTAGTTTTATTAGGAACAACAGCTAACCTGTCACTAAAGTATGGATTTCACATTTCTAGCCCAATTAAAGGAGCAAGCGCATCTATCCGAAATCTGTTACTCTCTCGTTATTTTCTAATTTGGTTTATCTGCTATACATTTATGACTATATTGTGGCTTTATGTATTGCGGATAATTCCTCTGAGTCAAGCATTTCCAGTTCTAGGATTAATGTATGCCCTTGTACCGATTGCTTCTCGCTATGTTTTAAAAGAGGAGATTATATTTAGCCAGTGGTTAGGAATTTCCGTAATTATAACTGGCGTAGTTCTTGTTGTAAACTAATAGCTAAAGAGGTAATTACAGAGGTTAATTAATATTAACGACATCTGAAAATAAATCTCAAAAACATCCTTCTAGCAATCCAAATTTTATTTATGAATATAGGTATTATTGGCGGAGGCATAACTGGGCTAGTATTAGCACAACGTCTTTCACATAAAGGACACACAGTAACTGTCTTCGATAGCAACAAACAACTCGGTGGATTGACCACCTATCATGATTATGGGTTATTTACCTGGGATCGTTTTTATCACGTTATTTTACCTTCTGATACCCACTTAATAAATTTTATTAGAGATATTGGTCTTGGAGATAAACTACGTTGGCATCGAAGTTTAACAGGGTTCTACGACAATCAAAAATTTTATTCTATCAGTAACACTATAGAATTTTTGCGCTTTCCTCTGTTTGGACTTATAGGTAAAATTAGATTAGCTTTTACTCTACTGTATGGTTCCCGTCTTACTAACTGGCGGCGCTTGGAGAAAATTTTAGTTGAAGATTGGCTATTGAAACTTGGTGGTAAAAATACATACGAAAAGCTTTGGAAACCTTTGCTTCTATCGAAATTAGGAGAGAACTATAAGCGAATCTCATCTGTCTTCATCTGGGCTTATATCAAACGACTATTTTCAGCGCGCGATTCTTCATTAAATAAAGAACAACTTGGTTATGTCTCTGGCGGTTACAAAACTGTTTTTGACCATTTAGAAAAATTAATTTACGCGGCTGGAGGTAATATCCACACAGGTGTGGCGGTGAAATATATCGCACCTAATCCAGAGGGTGGAATGTGGGTAGAATATCAGGATAAAAAGGAACACTTTGATAAAGTTATTTTTACTGGGCCAGTTAATATCCTGCAACAGATTGTTGCTAACGAACTGGTAAAAGTTTCCAATACTCGTGAGACAGTAGAGTATTTAGGTGTAATCTGCATGGTACTTATTACTCGCAAGGCTCTGGTTCCTTATTACGTAGTAAATATTGCCGATAAAAATATTCCTTTTACCGGAGTCATCGGTATGAGCAACCTAGTTTCTTTGCAAGAGACAGAAGGATATCATATGACATTCCTACCAAAATATATACTTTCTACTGACCCGTTGTTAAAACAGCCAGATGATGAATTGCGCCAAGTATTTTTCCAGGGTATACGTTTGATGTTCCCAGAACTCAAAACAGATGATATTGTCGCAGCGCACATTAATCGAGCTATTAAAGTACAGCCACTACAAGTTTTAGACTATTCAAATCTTGTTCCAAAAGTGAGTACTGAAAACGATGATTTTTTTGTCGTCAATACCTCGCAGTTGGTCAATGATAGCGTCAACAACAACGCAGTCGTGCGACACGTCGATGAATTTCTCAATAAATCAACATTACTGAATTATTGAAATTTAAGTAATGGCATTTTAAAAATAATAGGAGGTTTTTATGAGTCTTTTTGTTCTTTTACCCGCATACAACGAGCAAGAATCAATTCGCCCCTTGTTCAAAAAGTTTCAGACATTGCAGCAAATCTCTAATATGGAGATAAGATTGATTCTTATTGATGATGGCAGTCGTGATGCAACTGCACAGACTGCAATAGATGAATCTCAATCACTGGGTATATGGCTGAAATTAGTACAACACCCCAAAAATGCTGGTTTAGGTCAAGCAATTAAAACAGGTTTCATGACTTTCTTAGAAATTTCTAAGGAAGGCGATTTTTTAGCTGCGATGGATTGCGACAACACTCAACCGCCAGAATTGTTAATCAAAATGTATGACACCATGATAGCTGGTAGCTATGATATTGCGATCGCATCCAGATATCGAAAAGGCTCTAAAGTCATAGGTTTATCAAAATTTAGAGAGATAATGAGTTACGGAGCCAGCTGGCTTTTTAGAATTGCAGCCCATCTACCAGGTGTCAGAGACTACACTTGTGGTTACAGGCTGTATAACCGTACTTTCGTCAGTAAACTGGATAGATATTATGGGGACAGTTTATTTACCGAAAGTGGATTTGCTTGCATGATAGATTTACTGCTGAAAGCCAAAGTCCTCAAACCAAAAATCGTAGAAATTCCAATGGTTTTGAGATACGATGAAAAGCCCACTGCCAGCAAAATGAAAATTCTTAAAACTATTACTCGAACACTAAAGCTCCTGTTTAAGAATCTATCATCGACAGGAAAAACTTCTAATTTAAATCAGGCTTTTAATGAGCAAGAAACAGCAAGAGTTCCACTGAAAAGGGGAAATCGTAAATAAACCTTAGAATTATGTTGCCAAGGCTGGACGATGCCCAATCCAAGGGTTAGCCGCTTCTAATTGTGCTGCTAGGCTGATGAGTGTGGTTTCAGCCGCAGGTTTGCCAATTAGCTGTACACTGATGGGTAAACCATTACTATCAAAGCCTACAGGAATGGCGATCGCTGGTTGTCCAGTTGCATTAGCAGGTGGACAAGGAGCAACCCATTGAATAATATTTTGGAATGTCTCTTCTGGACTTAGAGAAGCCCATTCCCCAACGCGGATAGGTGAATGTAGATAAACTGGTAATACCAGCACATCCACGGTATCGAAAAACGCCACAATCTGCCGTGCTACTATCTGCATTTGGGAAACTGCTTGCATATACTCAACAACAGAACCTGTACGTGCAAATAGCCAGCGATTCACAGGTTGTAAAGCTTCAGCAGGAAGTCCTGACGCAGCTACCCCAGCTTGCCAAACGATTTGAAATGGTTCAATTAAGCCACTGAAATCTGGGGATTTCTGTTCAACTTGATGACCGAGTTCTTCTAATAACTGGACTGTTTGTCGGACACCCTGCTGACAATTGGTATCAGCTTCTCCCAAAGGAAAAATGCTCGTGTCAAAAGCAATTCGCAAAGCACCGAGTTTTGTCTGAGTGGCGGCGAGAAATGATGGTTCGGGATCTGGCAACCAGTAAGGATCGCCTGTGATATAGCCAGATATGGCATCCAAAAGGGCAGCAGCATCAGCGACAGTCCGGGCGATCGGTCCGTTGGCGGCAATTCCAGCCAGACGTTCGCCTACGGGTGCTTTACTCACCCTGCCCCTTGATGGCTTGATTCCCACCAAACCACAACAAGCCGCAGGCCCCCGAATCGAGCCGCCACCATCAGAACCTTGAGCGATCGCACACAATCCTGCTGCTACTGCCGCCGCCGCGCCACCACTGGAACCGCCAGAGGTGTATTCTAAATTCCACGGATTTCTGGCTGGGGGAAAACCCGTAGGTTCGCTGTAAGGCAATGAACCCAATTCAGAAGTGGCTGTTTTACCGAGAATAGTAAATCCAGCTTGCCTAATCCTTGTCACAACCCCATCATCATAGTTAGGGATATTGTTCAGTAATGCCGGATTTCCAAAAGTACAGGTAACACCTGCTACAGCGTTGAGGTCTTTAATGGAAATCGGCACACCAAAAAATGGCGGTAGTTCTGAGGTAGTTGTCAATAATTCTGTTTTGGTTTTGGCATCTGCGATCGCTTCTTCTGCCATTACCGTAAAATAACTTCCTAATTGGGGATTCAACTGCCCAATCCTTTCTAAATATATTTCCACCAACTCTAGCGGTGATACTTCCCGGCGACGAATTAATTGCGCCAACTCTAGTGCTGGGGTAAATGCTAAATCAACTTCATTCATAGGTTAGTGAATGGGTAGTTTTGTTTTTCTCTGGGATTTTGAAACTCAAATTGTTACTTTAGCAGGATTTCCGGGAACTATACATTTTATAGCTCCTGAGATTTGTCAATCAACTAGGACGCTTAGATGCAATAGCGTGGTTACGTTCTTACTCAAACCATTTTAATTGTTTTGCATAAACTTTCGACAAATGCCTAAGGGCTATTTATGGCTAACCTAGAAATACTTGTTAGTGAACTGCCAAAACTGATTCAGAGTCTCAAACTGAGTCTTGGCGATTCTAATGAAATCATGGAACAAATTATCCTGATCAATAATGCTCAGGAACAACTACGGAATCTTAAAAAATTAATTGCTCAGGAATTGAGATTTGAGAATATTCACAACTCAGCGATCGCTACACTTCCTCGAATAGCTACAATCCCTAGTGTTGGATTAATAGATCCAGCGATCGCGGAAAAGTTTGGCAACCCAGCAACTAAAATCTCATTAACTGATTTACAAATAAAAATTGATTGCTGGATTGAATGGGGTTATTTTCTACAAGCGATCGCCACTGATATTCTTAGTGATATTCAGTTGGTAAACCAATTAAATTCTGATATTAACCATCTAAGCCTAACCGCCAATTTCCAGGTAATTTCTGAAAGCTTAAAGATTAACTTAGCCTGTGAAAACTCTAATATTTTAGAGAGTAAAATTCAAAAAATAAGTAATTCTCAACAAGAATTATTACAGTTACAACAAAAGGTAAATTATGTTATTAATACTATTAAAAACAGTAGTAGTTTATTAACTATAATACTAGGAGTATCTGCTTTTTATGGTAAATCTGGCTTTGCATTAGAGTGGTTAGATGATGACCACGAATTAATTATATCGAGTCATGGAAAATTTCAGGAATTGACAGATATTCTCAATGACTGTGATGTTTTTCAAGAAGAAATTGCTGCTTTAATTATTCAGGGTAATAATTTAAGTGAACAGACACAACAAGCCTTGAAAAAGATTGAACAGAAAAGTAGTAAAGTACCAGTTATTAATCATAAAGTAGAAATAGTACCAAAGTTTTCGACACAACAAATAGTACGTTCGGCTTTGATTATAGCCTCAAGTTTATTAATCTTGGGTTTTGGTGGTTGGAAAATTAAAGAGCAAAGTCTACAATTACAGCAGTTTAGTCCAAGTTTAACTCCAGAAGGGAGTGCGATCGCCAACTTTAAATCTGCTCAAAAACTCGGTATGGAGGCTTCTTTTCTAGCTCAAAAACCACCGCATACTCTAAAAGTCTGGCAACAAGCAGAAACTAAATGGTATCAAGCAATAAACTTATTAGATAGTATTCCTGCTGAGACATCAGTTTATGAGCAGGCAAACAATAAACTGACTTACTATCGGATTAACTATAACGCTATCAGTCAAAGAGTATTTCTTGAAAAGAAAGCCTTAGCCAACTTAGAATCAGCCCAAAAACTAGCAATAGAAGCTAATTTAGTTCTCCAAAATTCATCTTATTCAGTATTAGAGAAGCAGCAAGCAAAAGACAAATGGCAACAGGCAATCAATTTATTAGAAACAATTCCAGAGAGTACTTCTGTCTCCATACAGGCTAAAGAAACTCTTCCTATTTATAAAACTAATTATGCAGCTATCAGTCAAATAATCCAAAACTAAACTTTCCGCTTAACTCCTTAATCTTCTCTGCGTTCCTTTGCGGTTCCCTCCGCGAACCTTTGCGTTAAAAAAGGTAAATTGTCCTCTCTCAAAAACTAACAATTACACCTTAGAACGGTCAGTCAAAATCTCATAACCAGTTTCCGTCACCAACACTGTATGCTCAAACTGAGCCGACAAAGAATTATCCACAGTTACCGCAGTCCAACGGTCAGATAACGTCCGCGTATGTCTAGAACCCGCATTTAAAATTGGTTCAATTGCCAGCGTCATCCCAGCACGGAGTTTAACATTCGGCATCTCGCGGGTACGGTAATTAAATACTGAAGGTTCTTCGTGCAGGTTACGACCAACACCGTGTCCAGTGAACTCTTCGACTATACTAAAGCCGTTAACTTTTACATGGTCTTCAATTGCTCCAGCTAAGTCAAGAAGGTATGCACCCGCCTTAACTTGTTCAATCCCCTTATACAAAGCTTCTTCTGCTACGCACATTAGTTTAGCAGCTTCTCTAGTTACTTCACCGACAGCAATTGAAATGCAAGAATCACCATGAAAGCCTTGGTAATAAGCGCCTGTATCTACTTTTAATAAATCCCCCACCCGAATCACTTTCTTGTGACTAGGAATACCATGTACTGCTTCATTGTTAATGCTGGAGCAGATAGAACCTGGAAAGCCGTGATATCCTTTAAAACTTGGTGTTGCACCCATTTCGCGGATGCGTTTTTCCGCATAAGCATCCAAATCAGCTGTAGTCATTCCTGGCTTTACTAACTCGGAAATTTCTTTTAGGACAGTTGCCACAATAATCGCTGATTGCCGCATGATTTCAATTTCACGTGGCGATTTAATTTCAATTCCTCGGCGTTGCTTTTTCGCGGGTGCAGACTGAGTTGTTTGAGAAAGTAAGTTACTGAAAATGTTCATGGGAAATTAATACTTGTGGCTCTGCCGCTAAACTATCAATGCTTTTTCTAGATTACTTGAGAAATAATATCTATATCTGAATTATTTTGATCGCTGATAGAGATTTTTCCAGTTTAGCCGCTAACGTATATAGAATAACACATTCGCCTACTCTTAATGTGTTGGACTTGAATCAAAAGCGCCATAACTTCTTTTTGGCTGCACACTTTCATCTTAAACTCCTTATGACTTCCTCTCCTCCCTTTATCCCTCAATCTGATCCTCCCCTTCCTCCTTGGGAAACCCTACCAACGATGTATGATTTACCAAGTGATAACCCAGAGGAACCAGGTTTGCCAGACGATTTTCACTTTTTACAGCCTTTACTTTTATATTTAACTTTTCAACCCACTATCTGGAATCCAGAATTAGTTTACAGCGCTGCTGACCTTAATCTTTACTATGATCTCCAGCATCCTTTATGGTATAAGCGCCCAGATTGGTTTGGTGTGGTAGGAGTATCAAAACTCTACAAAGGGGATGACTTGCGTTTAAGTTATGTAACTTGGCAAGAGCCAGCAAATCCCTTTGTGGTAGTGGAATTATTATCTCCAGGTACAGAAGCGGAAGATTTAGGGATGAAAAAAAACGCAGCTGATAAACCTCCCAGCAAATGGGAAGTTTATGAACGAATTCTGCGGATTCCCTACTATATT
>JBBSCU010000233.1:0-8772 GCA_038249935.1 Chroococcales cyanobacterium | reverse complement strand
CATTTGTCA
Organism: Chroococcales cyanobacterium; assembly: GCA_038249935.1. Lineage (GTDB taxonomy): Bacteria > Cyanobacteriota > Cyanobacteriia > Cyanobacteriales > Nostocaceae > Nostoc. The sequence goes on along the minus strand of JBBSCU010000233.1, from coordinate 8,763 downwards.
TTTGTCATTTGTCATTTGTCATTTGTCATTTGTCATTTGTCATTTGTCATTTGTCATTTGTCATTAGAAAAACAACTGACATACTCCACTCCTAACTCCTAACCCCTAACTCCTAACTCCTAACTCCCCACTCCCCACTCCTAACTCCTAACTCCCCACTCCTAACTCCCCCGTGCCCCAATGCCCAACCCCTATACCTGGCTAGATGAATCTCTAGCAACAATTCATCGGGCAGACTGGTATCGTTCAGTACAAACGATCCACGGTCGCCCAGGTGCGACGGTAGTTTTAGCTGGACAAGAGGTAATTAATTTTGCCAGTAATGACTATTTGGGACTTGCGGGAGATCAGCGTTTAATAGCAGCAGCGATCGCAGCTATTGAAGAATTTGGCACTGGGAGTACTGGCTCTAGATTACTCAGTGGGCATCGAGAATTACACAGAGAGTTAGAACAGGCGATCGCATCTACCAAACAAACAGAAGATGCCTTAGTATTCAGTTCTGGGTATCTAGCCAATTTGGGTGCAATTACCGCCCTTGTAGGCAAACGTGATTTAATTTTATCCGACCAATACAATCATTCCAGTTTGAAAAATGGCGCAATTCTCAGTGGTGCAGCAGTTGTGGAATATCCGCACTGTAATGTTGCAGTCCTCAAAACTCAGTTAAGTCAACAGCGGCAAAACTACCGACGCTGTTTAATTCTTACTGATAGCGTCTTTAGTATGGATGGCGATTTATGTCCAATGCCCGCACTATTGGATCTCGCTGATCAGTTTAGCTGTATGCTGCTAGTTGATGAAGCTCATGCCATTGGGGTATTAGGAAAAACTGGGGCTGGCTGTGTCGAGCATTTTGGATGTACGGGGAAGCCGTTAATTGAAATTGGCACCTTGAGTAAAGCTTTGGGCAGTTTAGGCGGATATGTAGCGGGAAGTAACGCCCTAATTGACTTTTTGCGAAACCGCGCATCTAGTTGGATCTACACCACCGGACTTTCACCTGCTGATACAGCAGCAGCCTTAGCAGCAGTCAAAATAGTCCAACAAGAACCGCAACGCCGTACCCAATTGTGGGAAAATGTACAATATTTGAAAAATTTACTACAACAACAGTTACCTAATCTAAAATTGCTGCCCTCAGAATCACCTATATTATGTTTTCAATTGCCCAGTGCTAAAGATGCCCTCAAAGTTGGAAAGCAGCTAAGAGATGCTGGCATTTTTGCCCCAGCAATTCGTCCCCCCACAGTGCCTATAAGTCGGATCAGAATATCTTTAATGGCAACTCATGAAGTAGCACATATTGAAAAATTGGTGGCAGTGTTGAATGAAGGAATGGAGAATGGGGTATTGGGAGGTTCTGAGGTGAATGAACGGAGTTCTCAGAGAGATGAACAAGTTGCCCAATGCCAAGTGCCCAATGCTTCATCCCTTTTACAAAACTAGCGATCGCTTAGGAACACAAATTTAATAACGTGCAATTCTTATTTAACTTGGAATGGTGCGTTACGCTCCGCTAACACACCCTACTTTTGCACTTTATTTAATCCACATTCCTTAAAGAAGACTCTATTATTTTACAAATGGAAGCAGGTCTAAGCAAACGTTTTGGACAGAAACAGGACTTAGGCTTTCCTAAATGCTACCGTCTACAAAATGGAACAGAAGTTGAAGGGGTTTTTCTAACTATGAAGCGTAGACACAAAATAGCTTATGGCTTGACATCGCTGATCAGTCTCAACATCATATCTAACTTAGTTGCACTTGATTGGGCGATGGCAGCACCACCGAGAACCCCAGACAAAAGTATCAATTGTGAAATTTTAATTGTGGGTGGTGGACTATCTGGTGTCGCCACAGCTTACGAGAGTTTACTAGCAGGACGAACGGTTTGCTTAACGGAAATTACCGACTGGCTGGGAGGGCAAATTTCTTCTCAAGGGACATCTGCATTAGACGAACGAGCAACCCAGCGAGCGCTCAAATTCTATTCTCGCGGCTATCTGGAATTGCGAAACCGGATTGGGCGCAAATACGGTAAACTTAACCCCGGTGACTGCTGGGTAAGTGATTCTTGTTTTCTTCCCCGCGATGCTCATACCATTTTGGCTCAGATGCTCAAAGATGCCGAAAAGCGGGGCAAAGGAAAGTTGCAATGGTTTCCAAACACCGTAATCAAGGACTTGGAAATTGCTGCCAATGGTAAAATAATTAATAGCGCGATCGCTATCCAACATCAACCACCAAAAGGCGCACCACCTCTCAATACTTTTACTTTATCTCAAAGTATTGAAGATGCTTATCGCTACGAAAACTCATCTCGGTTTACCAAAAACATTCTCCGTTTTGTCCCCAAGGCAAGTAAAGCAGATGCTCCTAAGTGGTACGTTGTAGACGCTAGCGAAACCGGGGAAATTATCGCCCTTGCTGATGTTCCCTACCGATTAGGTATTGATGCCCGTTCCTACCTGGAACCTTCTGCTTCCAGCACCACCAACGATCCCTATTGCACTCAAGGCTTTACCTACACCTTTGCAATGGAGGCAACCAAGGAACCGCAACCGCAGACAATGCCTCCATTTTATTTACAATACGCGCCATATTTCAGCTATGAATTAACGCGACTGGCTAACTTTGATTTGGTTTTCGCCTATCGTCGCATTTGGAGTCCAAATAAAGGGAAACCAGCCAAATTCGGAGGTTTAAACTTTGATGCGGCTACACCAGGGGATATCTCCATGCAAAACTGGACTTGGGGTAACGACTACCGCCCCGGTACAGCCAAAGATAACCTAATTTATAGTCGCCAACAGTTACAAGGAACTGGACAGTTAAAATCAGGGGGCTGGATGGGGGGACTGCGAACAGAAACCCTCCGCAACGCTGAAGAAAATGCCCTCGCCTACTATTACTGGTTAGTAGCTGGAACTACAGACTCCCAACTAGGGGAAGGTGTAAAGCAGCCGCAAGCTAATAACCGCTTTGTTTCTGGGTTAAAGTCTCCGATGGGGACAGTGCATGGTTTATCGAAATATCCCTATATGCGAGAAGGCCGCCGCATCATTGGCCGCCCCAGTTGGGGACAATCTGGAGGTTTTACTATTTGGGAAATTGATATTTCTCGCCGAAATTACAATGATGAATATTACAGCAAAACTCTACCAGCAGATATGTATCGGCATCTGAAAGCCGCGCTCGCAGGATTAGAAGCCACGTCTGTAATTGCGGGTAAAATTTCTCCAGATAAAGTAATGCGGCGGACTCGTTCTACAATTTTCCCTGACGCTGTGGGTATTGGTCACTACGCCATAGATTTCCATCCTTGCATGGTAAATAGTCCCCCAGAAGCCCCTGGTAACACAGAACGTCCAGGCGAAAGGCGGGGTGCTGGACAAGCTTATCCCTTCCAAATTGCTCTGAGGGCGATGATTCCCCAAAAAATTGACAATTTGCTGGTAGGAGGCAAAAGCATCGGTACTAGTCACATTGCGGCTGCTGCTTATCGAGTGCATTCCTTTGAATGGTCGGCTGGCGCAGCTGCCGGAACTGTTGCTAGTTTTGCCATCAAAAATGCGATCGCACCCTACCAACTAATCGATGACTTACCCAGACAAGAGCCACAACTGGAAGCACTCAAACAGCTTTTGCAACAAAATGGTAATCCTACCGCCTTCCCAGATACATCTATTTTTAACGAAAACTGGGATAATTGGCGATAGATAAGAAGTGGGCATTGGGCATTGGGCATTGGGCATTGGGCATTGGGCATTGGTTATTAATTCTTCTCCCTCTGCTTGCCCATTCCCCACTTAGCACTCCTACTCCCCCAGTCTCCACACAATAGACTAAACTGGTTATTTATAAATGTAGAGTGTAGTTTTGTAAAATCTTGTTAACCAATTGTTCTATGGTTAAGACACTTTCAGCAGATGTTTACGAGATGGCCACAGCACCAACTATAGCTCCTGAACGGTCTACTCAAGTTACCCCAAAGCTTTATCCCAATTACAAAGTGATTGTATTAAACGATGATTTTAATACATTCCAACACGTATCTGAATGTTTAATGAAATATATTCCAGGCATGAGTGGCGATCGCGCTTGGGATTTGACTAATCAAGTACACTATGAAGGTCAAGCGATCGTTTGGGTTGGCCCCCAAGAACCTGCGGAACTCTATCACCAGCAGCTGCGTCGAGCAGGTTTGACAATGGCACCTTTAGAAGCAGCTTAATCATCATGGGCAAACCTACCGTAGACCCCCTCCGGGCGGCTTCTCTACGAGACGCTACGCGAACGCAAAAAGCTGGCAGACTGGTATGGAATCACTCTACACACCTTTCTGGTCTTATCCCAATTTTAGACCGTCTTTGTCAGCAGGATTGCATCCAAACCGTAACGCCAGGAGTGATTGGGCGAGCGAAAGGTCATTGTCCAAAAATGCAACTGCGTGTCTCAGTACCGATTCGCGGCGGTTATAAAGTAATCGCGCGGCAGGGGAAAACGGTACAAGAAGTGTTTATTTTGACTACTTTGGCGCAGGAAGAACTTAAAATTGCGTTAGCGATCGCAATGAAATGTTAATCATTTCATTAGTTCTCTGTTATTTGGGCAACGCTAATGATTAATGACTATTCTTCAACATGGTGTACTGCAAATTTGTGTAGTGGCAGACTCACGATGCAAGAAAAAGTTAAGAAATATGACAAAGCAGTAGTTATTCTCAAACTCATGAGAACAGATTCCCAGTCTGGTAAAATTATTTTCTCGATCCCAAAGGCTAGACAGTAAACTAGCCAATAAGTAAAGCTCATTCTAAATAGAATCCGCTCTGTTTGTTCTACATCCTTTTTTTGCGGCTTACTATCCCACAGTAACACCAGTCCAATAATGCAAGCTACAAAGGAAACAGCAACTACAAATTCGTGGCAAAATATATTTAACGAATGCATTTGTGTTTAGCCCTAAATTTTCCAATTAAAATTCAGTCTAAAGGAATATTCCTTGTAGGAATACAAAAGATTTACAAACCTCAATATAACCAGGGAGTTTCTGTTAACAAATGCAACAAAAGTTGTTGTTTTGCAAATTTTAGATATTTATAATAAAAATTAAATATTTTTGTTAACCAGGCGATTATCAAATTCCACTTGTTGAATTATTTAAAGATTTAACCATTAACGGCATGGCATAATGTCTAATTCAGAAGCGTGAACTAGAACAATCTACTGCTTGTGCAACATATAAATTTAGCTGATTAAAGATAATGAGTAACTTTAAATCACCGGGTTTTACTTGCTGGTTAACTGGATTATCGGGTGCGGGTAAGTCTACTATAGCCATAGAAGTAATTAGAGCCTTAGAGCAATTATCTGTTCCGTGTGAGTATCTGGATGGTGATGTCATCCGCACCAATCTTTCTAAAGGCTTAAGTTTTTCTCGTGAAGATAGAAATATTAATGTTGCCAGAGTTGGCTTTGTTTGCGAACTTTTAAATAAGCATGGCATAAACACCGTTGTAGCTTTAATTTCTCCTTATCAAGATGCCCGTGAACAACTCAAACTTCAAATACCCAATTTTATCGAAGTTTATGTTGATACTCCTTTGGATGTCTGTATCATAAGGGATGTCAAAGGTCTGTATAAGAAAGCTCTAGCTGGAGACATTGCTGAATTTACTGGAATTTCCTCTCCTTATGAACCACCTATAAATCCAGATTTGATTCTCAAAACTCACAAAGAAACTCTAAATGAGTGTGTAGAAAAAGTTTTAACTTATCTCTATAATCAGGGGCAAATCCGCTGATTCTCTAGTACATAATATTTGCAATGAATCTATACAATGATGATAATCACTGTAAAATGCGAGTGTGAGGGGTAAGCGACGTTTACCCCTCACACTTTTATGGAATTATTGAGCTTATTCTCGCCGATTTTGATAATCTTCAGAAGACATTGGATCTAACTCCCAGCGATCGCCGTCACGTTCCTCTAAAATATCATTGGTACGAAGCAACGCAGAATCATCCATTTCTAGCCCTACTGCTGCTCCTAGCTCATCAGTTACATTTTTATCTGGAGTGGAAGTACTACCACCAACAGCTTCATCCCCAACTGCGTCTGCATCTTGCCAGTAAGCATCAACATCGCCACCGGTGAGTTTAGGGCTAGTTTCTGTATACTCGCGCCTTTCATCGCGCATAGAGCGCCCGCCGATATTGTACCCTGGCAAGTCTTTCACACCAGTACCGTAGGATTCGGTAATTTCCTGCGGCAAATCATCGGTTTTAATTTCGTCGTTATGATTTTTTTCTGCCATGATGCTAGCCATTTTCTGCTTTATCACAATAACCTTTTCCTCTCACCAAGTTCTCTTACTAAAGATATATAGCTTTAGAGATAAAATAATCTATTCCCTAATCTATCCCCTTGGAACGAAGTTAAGCTAGCGATCGCGGCATACCATTGTAAACATGAATTCATGGTCAACCCATTTGTAGTTAAAGTTAGGAGTTATCAAATAGAAATTAGTCAATATATAACTTCTGACTCATAACCATTTTTTATTAGGCAAAAATAAAAGTAGCTAGTTAAACACTAGAAATAAACAGGTAATAACATCTATGACTGACCATAACAATCATTCTCATCAGAAAAAAGTTGCCATTCTGATTGAACAGGGAGTAGAGGATGCAGAATTTACAGTTCCTTATAATGGGCTAAAACAAGCAGGAATGGAAGTAGTAGTCCTCGGTTCCCGGATGAATGAAAAATACATGGGTAAACAAGCCAAACTTAGTATACAAGCTGATGGCACTACTACAGAAGCGATCGCAGCCGAATTCGATGCAGTGGTAATTCCTGGTGGTATGGCTCCCGACAAAATGCGACAAAACCCTAACACAGTACGCTTTGTCCAAGAGGCCATCCAACAAGGAAAATTAATAGCTGCCGTTTGCCACGGCCCACAACTTTTGATTGAAGGCGACTTGCTTAAAGGTAAACAAGTTACTGGTTTTAATGCTATTGCCAAGGACATCATTAATGCGGGTGCAAATTATATAGATGAGCCATTGGTTGTTGACGGGAATTTGATTACATCCCGTGAACCTGGAGACTTACCAATTTTCACCACAGCTATTTTGAGTCGTTTGGGTTATGGTGGCAAAGATGCTGCATTGCCAAATGAAAAAGATCCAACTGCTGAATGGTGGAAACTGGCTGATGCTTGGAGTGGCTCAACGAAAGGTGATATTAGCAAAGGTTTAAATACTGCCCTCGCTGGTGAACGTTATTCGCTCGAAGCGTTACAAAATTACTTTGAAAAAGAATCAGATAGTGAAATAAAATCACTCTTTCAGGAGATAATTGGTAATAAACAGCGCCATATTGAAAAGCTAGAAACCTATCTTCAAAAATTGGGTGAGAAACCCTCCTTGGGGGCAAATATCGCTAATCAGTATGCCAAGGTAAAAGCTGCCTTAACAGGAAGTGATGACATATATCAGTTGCGTTCCGCTTTGGGGGATGTACAAACTGGTCTTGGCGATATTGGCAATTTGTGTACAATGTTTACTGACCCAGTAGCAACGGCTATTTTCAAAGAAATTTATCAAGATTTATCGAAATCCGAACAACGGTTAGGAGAGCTATATAGGACACGAATAAGCTCTCAAGTTCAACCACCCAAGCTGACTACAGGCGCTGCTGTATCGATGTAAGGAACGCAAATTTAATAACGTGCAATTCTTATTTAACTTGGAATGGTGCGTTACGCTCCGCTAACACACCCTACTTTTGCACTTTATTTAATCCACATTCCTAAGTAGGGTATGGCAAAGCTAGCTGTGCATCCCGACAAAAGACCTTCTTAAAATTTCGTTTCCAGATGTCCTTTTAATTGGGAACGAGCTAATAATGCAGAGACATATAAGAGTTGATGGAGAGATAAAATAGTGACTTCTACACCAGGGGATAAGTTAAGTATAAGCCAAGGTGAAGCTAGTGAAGTTGAGCGTTGGGCATCTCTCATGGGTGGTGGTGCTATGGTGTGAGTAGTTACTGAGACGCGATAATTATCGCGTCTCAAAACCAGGCTAAATAATTATAAAAGCAGTTTGCTGGCATGGAGCAAACTATGTGCGGGTGGAAACAGTTCCCGTCCCAAAAATTATCTAACCGTGTGATGCAATAATCAAAATCAAAGTTGTACTAAAACCTTAAGGCTATTAGTTTAATATGAGTGATACCACCGTTACAAAAATAGATTCTACCCATTCTCCTAAAGGTAAACTTGGTCAGAAGTATCTTGCTTCTGGCAAAGATGTTGCCATGCGTCTTTGGGAAGACGAGCAACCAAGCGAAGACAAACAGCCAAGTTCGCGCGACTATGAAACAGTTGGTTATGTAATTAGTGGTCGTGCCCAGTTGGAAATTGAGGGACAAATGATTTTGCTAGAACCTGGGAGTTCTTGGGTTGTGCCTAAAGGAGCCAATCACACATACAAAATTCTGGAACCATTCACTGCTGTTGAAGCAACCAGTCCACCTGCTCAAGTTCACGGACGGGATGAAAATTAAATCATAGTTAACAAGCTGTACATCTGTGTTAACTCAGGACTATTTCATTCTCATCTAGCCCGCCTCAGAATGAATTCTGAGTCTAATAGCGAAAGTCGTCTAAAGACGACTGAGACTCATGTTATAGTCCGTTTTAACGGACTTTAGCTATAAGAAAAGGAACTTTAGTTTTGGGCGGTT
>JBBSCU010000232.1:0-8817 GCA_038249935.1 Chroococcales cyanobacterium | reverse complement strand
GCGGTTCCGTACAGGTTCCTGGACTAGTACTGGTCAAATTCAAGCCTCCTCTGAAAGAGAAGCGATCGCAGCCGTAGAAGCACACCTCGGCGAATACCAAGGTGAATATGTCCGCTTAATTGGTATTGACCCCAAAGCCAAGCGTCGGGTATTAGAAACGATTATTCAACGACCATAAGGAGTTGGGAGTTGGGAGTTAGGAGTTAGGAGTTGAAAAAAATTGTTAATTCCTAACTCTAAACTAAAAATTTATAACTCCTCACTTTTAACTAACTCCTAACTCTCTATTTTCTTTCGGCTTCCGAGGTTAAAATTTCCATGTCTGTGCCGCCACTGCGCCTCAGCAACAACTTTGATTCTTACATTAGTGGTGAGGTGACTATTCATCCAAGCGCGGTACTCGCACCTGGGGTGATCCTCCAAGCGGCTGTAAACAGCAAGATGATCATTGGGCCAGGGGTCTGTATTGGCATGGGATCAATCCTCCAAGTCCATGAAGGAACGCTAGAGGTAGAAGCAGGTGCAAACCTGGGAGCCGGTTTTTTGATGGTTGGGAAGGGCAAAATTGGAGCAAATGCTTGCATTGGTTCGGCGACAACAGTTTTCAACTATTCGGTTGAACCTGGACAAGTAGTTCCACCCGGTTCGATTTTAGGAGACACTAGTCGGCAGATTGCCCAAACAAAGCAACCGGAAGCATCTACAAATAACCCAACTTCTACAAGTGCACCACCGCAGAAAGAAGAGGAAAATGGCTTAGAGGGAGTTAAAGAAAAGGTAATTTCCTCAACTAACTTCTCAGCTGCGGCTTTTGTGGATTTCAAACAAAACAAGTCGATTTCTTACTTTAAATCTCCCGCCACTCCAGAAAGCCAGTCTGCTGCCGTAGAGGAGCCTGTAAATAAGACTGACTCCACCTTGGAAGAAACTGCTCAAGAGTCTACAGAACATGACTCAGACCCCACTCAGCCAGCTATAGAATCCCCTAATGACTTAGACCCGACTCAGCCAGCCATAGAATCGCCTAACAGTTTCGGGACTCAAATTTATGGGCAAGGCAGCATACACAGACTAATGACCACATTGTTTCCCCATAGACAATCTTTGAACAACCCAAACTCTGACAATCAGTCCGAGTAAGTGTTAATTGTAAGTTGTCAGCTTTTTCCGGATCTTGGAGAATTCATCATGGAAACATCTAATCAACGGTCTATGAACACAATCCAGGGAGCGAGTAATCAAGACACCTTTCAGGATACTGCTTTGGGTTTAGTTTCTACCCGGAGCTTTCCGGCGATAGTTGGTACGGCGGATATGATGCTGAAATCGGCGGGAGTTCACCTAGTTGGGTATGAAAAAACTGGTAGCGGTCATTGTACTGCGATCGTTCGGGGTGGAATTGCTGACGTGCGTCTGGCGGTAGAATCAGGCGTACAGACGGCTGAACAGTTTGGTCAGTTGATTTCTAGTTTGGTGATTGCCCGACCTTATCCGAACCTAGATATAGTGCTTCCCATCACAACCCGCTTCACTAAATTGATGCAGGAGGGCAATTACAGCCGTCTGAGTAATCAAGCAATTGGTTTGGTAGAAACGCGAGGATTTCCCGCGATGGTCGGAGCGTGTGATGCTATGCTGAAAGCTGCTGATGTTTATTTGGCAGCTTATGAAAAAATTGGCGCGGGTTTGTGTACAGCGATTATTCGTGGTTCTGTCGCAAATGTGGCGGTAGCAGTAGAAGCGGGAATGTTTGAGGCAGAACGCATTGGGGAATTGAATGCAGTGATGGTAATTCCCCGACCTCTGGACGAAATGGAACTAACTTTGCCATTAGCAAGCTGCTGGATAGAAGAACGCGAACCCTTAAACTTGCCAGTGAATATTAAAGAACAAGTTGCCGAAATTGAGGTATTAAGATTACCAGACTTAACCAAGATACCTACAAAAGTTACAGAAGAATTATGGAATGATGAATGATGAATTGTCAAAAATGTATATTCACCATTCATCGTTGGGATAGAAGGCATCTTACGCTTTTGCTGTTTTGATAATAGCTTCTTAAATCCATAAATGAAATACCTTTATTTGAATATAAATCATAGAGTTTAATCTATAATATAACTCGTAACTTTCTGTGAGCATTGCTATATCATTTGCCAGTGTTCAGCAATACTATTTTTATATCTATTAATCGCTATTTACAGGAGAATTACCCTTGAACCAAGCGACGCTGCACCAGTTAAAGGTGTTCGAGGCGGCGGCACGGCACAGTAGCTTTACTCGTGCTGCTGAGGAATTGTTTCTCACCCAACCTACCGTTTCTATGCAGATCAAGCAACTCACAAAATCGGTAGGGTTGCCATTATTTGAGCAGGTAGGGAAGCGGTTGTATCTAACGGAGGCAGGACGGGAATTATTTGTCACTTGTCGGCAAATTTTTGAAAATATAGCCCAGTATGAAATGAAGGTGGCAGATTTAAAAGGGCTAAAGCAGGGACAATTACGCTTGGCAGTGGTTACAACAGCAAAATACTTTATTCCACGTTTGTTGGGGCCGTTTTGCGAACTTTATCCAGGGATTGATATCTCGCTGCAAGTAACGAATCACGAACAAATTTTGGAACGGATGAGTAATAATCTGGATGACTTATATATTATGAGTCAAATTCCAGAAAATATAGATGTGACTTGTGAACCATTTTTAGAAAACCCTTTGATCGTATTTGCACCGATTAATCATCCGTTATCTAAAGAAACAAATATTCCTATACAACGCCTGTCTAACGAACCTTTTATTATGCGGGAACCAGGTTCAGGAACTCGTCGCGCCGTCCAAAGCCTATTTGAAGAACATGGGGTCAAGGTAAAAGTCAAGCTGGAATTGGGAAGTAACGAAGCAATTAAACAAGCGATCGCAGGTGGTTTAGGAATTTCTGTTTTATCTCGTCATACCTTACTATCAGATGGCTCAGAGTTCAGCATTTTAGATGTGCAACACTTTCCCATTCAGCGAAATTGGTACATGGTTTACCCATCTGGCAAGCAGCTATCTATCGTCGCTCGTGTTTATCATGATTACCTCCTGGCTGCGGCGAAAAATATTGTAGAGCAAAACGCTGCTACTGCTTCTAGTACTCTTGAATCAACTTAATAGGTAAAATAATTCATAATTACGTAATTCGTAATTGGTGGAGTTGGAAGAGTAAGGTTTTGTTGGAGGCGATCGCAATCAACAGCCAGTCATGTTAGATGAACTAGAAGCTTTACTTCCTGTGCCAGATTTTGCGGGTGAGTTGAAACTAACGGTGGGAAATTTATTTGGTTGGCTGTTGGAGTAAACCCAAGGATGTCAAATTATCCTCAAGCGATCGCTCTTAGACACGAATTTGATCAGGAAATAGACCAAGTGCAACAGGTTTTATGGGTAGGAATCGGTTGTAAACGGGGAACTTCATGTCAGTTGATCGATCAGGCGATTGAGCAAGTCTTTCGAGAAAATCAACTTTTTCAAAGTGCGATCGCGGGTATTGCTACTATTGACACTAAAGCCTCGGAAGTTGGTTTACTAGAACTTTGTCGCTTACGCAATTTGCCCCTAAAAACCTTTTCTGCCGAAATCCTTCGCTCTGTCTGTGTCCCAAACCCTGCCACAATTACCGACCACAAAGTAGGTACACCTAGCGTAGCAGAAGCAGCTGCTATTCTTGCAGCCTCTCAACTCACATCATTGAGTGTTTTCCCCTTTACAAGCATAGAGGAATTGCGGGTAAGGTTCTTAGTTCCTAAACAAATTTTTCAGTTACAAGGGCAACCAGGAGCGGTAACGCTAGCTGTTGCCGAAGTTTCAAATATTAGTATTACAGAACTTAACTAATTTTTCTAGTCAACAACTCTCAAAAAATAGTTAATTATGCTAGAAACAATTGCTAGCACAATTGAACCTAACAAAGCAGGTAAAAAGCCCTGAATCTCGAAACCATAACCAGGAGTTAGGGCACTTGCCAGCCAAAGGGCTAAGGCGTTGATCACCAATGTAAATAAACCAAAGGTGAGTAAGGTAATCGGAAACGCCAAAATCTGCAAAATTGGTCTAATAAATGCATTAACCAAACCAATAACAAAGGCAGCGACTAAGGCAGTCACAAAATTCTTGATAAAGAATCCCGGAACGATATTAGCAGTAATAAATAACGCCACCGCACTACCAAGCCAAGTTAATAAAAAGTGTTGCATAAGTTTTTTAGAAGAATTAGCCGTAAGTTTAATTAATTTCCCTATTGCTTGCTGTGATCTGTAACGCAATTAAGTGTCGTTTTGCTTGACTCCTCAAATTGCTGCCTTCTTTAGTCAGTCCAAAAGTAATATGATTTTTCAGCACTGCCATAGAGAGATACTTCCAATCGGGGTATCTTTATCGTATTGCAGGATGTACCGAATTAAATTCATAAAAATGGTGTGAAGCACAAAATTCCTACGGAGGTTTCTCTAAGTCAAGAAACCTCCGTAGGGGTTTCCAAGAAATAAATTATCCAGTTTTGTAGGGCAGCATCTTGCTTACGCCTTTGGTTACGGGCGGACGAGACGCTACCGTATAGCAGTAGAGATAAGAAAGGCTAACGCTGCAAAAGAATCTCCCAAGTAGCCCCACCAGCTACGCCGTCAGCTTCTAAACCATAGCGCTTTTGTACAGCTTTCACAGCTGCCTCAGTTGTCACGCCAAAGTCTCCATCTGGCTGGCCTTTCAAATAACCAAGCCTTTTCAGTTGTTGTTGCAACTTGACAACTTCAGAACCACGTAACCCTATACGCAAAATTGGTAATCCTTCTGGGGTGTATTGAATACCAGGAGTTCGCTTAGTATTTGTATTTGACTGAGTTCGAGTAGTTTGCCCAGTTCGTGTAGTTGACTGAGTTCGAGTAGTTGATGTAGTGCGATTTGGCGTTTTAGCTTGTCTTGGTTTAGCAGGTTTTGGCTCAGGGTTAGTCGTAACTTGTCTTATGGCTTGTCTTGGTGGATTGAGGCTAGTAGGAACTTGTGTTACAGCTTGTCTTGGTGTGGGATTTACAACGTTGGTGAGGTTGCTAGCCTGGGTTGGAACCGGAAAATTTGTAGCTGAGTTAAATCTTGGCTGGGATGAAGGAACAGTTGATGCGACGATCGCTTCTTTAGGAAAAAGTCGTTGCCAAGTGCTAGCATCAACAACACCATCTGGATTTAAGCCAGCTGCTTGTTTAAACCGGGAAACAGCACTGGCTGTATTCTCACTATATGTACCATCTACGACACCAGAGTAAAAACCTAAAAGTTTTAAAGCTGCTTGAAGCTCAGACACACGTTCCCCTTGGCTACCAACTTTCAGGGTAGGGCGGTTAATTGCATCTCCCGGATTTACTTGGGCTATTTTTTGTGGTGCAGCTATTGATACTAAAGCTGTTGAGGCAATAAGCAGAGGCGTAGTGGAAAACAAGAGTATTTGAATGGCTGATAAAGATTTACAGCTTTTTGTCCACCAACCTTTTTGCCGTTTTGCCATCCTACAGCGATTTACAGTTGGATCTAGTAATTTTAAGTAACTCAAAATACTTGCTGTTAGGCTACCTTGCATGGAATTTACTCCCAGAATATTCTCATGCTAATGGTACAGCCGCTTCGTCTAAAAAACAGCTGCTGCATTTGCGATCATATATAATCTTCCTTAGGCGATCGCTTGATTAATTGCTTCTTCTTGACCAACTAAAGACAAGTAAGGTGATTTTAAATACTTACAAGCTGAAGCGATCGCATCCTTGGCACTCACAGCCGCAATCAATTCTTGGAACTTTGTGTCAAAATCAATTCCTAAGCCCAAAATTTCATACCAGCCGTATATCTGAGCAATTTGCCCGTTTGTTTGTTTACCCAAGGCATACTGCCCCAGGATCTTGTTTTTAGCAGCTTGGAGTGCGCTTTCGGTTACTTCCGTGGTACACAATAAATCTACTTCTGTACGCAGTCCCTCTAAAGCTATAGTGGTATTCTCCGGTGCTGTACCCATGTAAACCACAAAAGACGCTGGAAATAGCCTTGTGGAGTAAAAGGCGGATACTTCGTAAGCTAAACCTCGCTTTTCTCGCAATTCGACAAACAAGCGACTAGAAAGCCCATTTCCCAAGTAGGTACATAACAACTTCAGTGGGGCGTAGTCAATAGAACTTACCGATGTTCCCAGATAACCGAGCATCACGATTGATTGTTGTGTCTGTACTGGTTTCAGCCTTACTTGCGGCTCCACCCTAATCTCAGGTAAATTCAGTATTGGCAGTGCTTGTGTGGTAGTCTGCCAATCACCAAAAACTTCTTCCACCAACGCCACTGCATCTGTGGGTGTTATCCTACCAGCAATACTAACTACTAGATTATCTGGACGAAAATAAGTCTGGTGATATTCCACTAAATCCTCACGAGTTAAGCGACTCATGGTGGTTTCATCTCCTAGCACTGACATAGCATAGGGATGATTTTGGTACATTACCTGCCGCATTTGTTCAAAGGCGACGGTGAACGGTTGCTCTTTTTGGGAACGAATATCTTGGAGTGCTAAACGTCGTTCTAGTTCTACTTCAGTTTCGGGAAAAGTTGGCGATCGCAAAATCCGCCCTGCCAATGTTAAAATTTCTCTAAAATCGGATGTTACCGTTTTGAAAGATAGCAAAAAATAATCAGTACTGGTATCTGCACTCAAACTCGCCCCTACAGACTCGACAATTTCGGCAATTTCTAAACTAGAAAGTCCATCGCATCCCTTTGTCATCACTGCTGATAGCAAATGTGCCAACCCTGCTTGCTCTCGGTTTTCGTTACAACTACCAGCACGCACAAAGATTCGCGCCGCAATAATGTCCGCAGCCGGGTTTTCTGCCACCAGCACGACAATACCATTGTTTAATACGGTGCGATGAATAGGCGATTTTTGCAGCAAGGTTGTCATTTGTCCTTTGTCCTTTGTCATTTGTCATTTGCCATTGGTCTTTTGCCATTGGTCTTTTGCTAATGCCCAATAACTAACACGGTTTAAGTACAGTAACCGCATAATTTTGCGGTGAGAGATACTGTTTAGCTAAATTTTGCAGTTCTTGGGCATCAAAAGACTGAATCTGCTGAGGATATGTCACAGCCAATTCAGCCTGAGCGATCGTATTGTAATATCCATAAAGCCCAGTCAGTTGATTTGGCGTTTCGGTAGAAAACGCATATTCATTACACAGCAGTCTGCGTGTACGGGCAAGTTCCTGTTCACTAATTCCTCTAGTCTGCAAATCATCCAAATGAGAGCAAATCAAGGACTCAACTTCCTCCAGGTTTTCTGGTTCTAACCAAGCAGTAATTGTAAATAAACTCGATTCCCGTTGTAGAGAAAAATTACTGCAAATTCCCTGTACCAATTGCAAATCTTCTCGCAAATCGCGCACTAAACGCGAAGTCCGCCCTTCTGCCAATAACACTGACAACAAATCTAAACCATAGCCAGTGCGGATTTCCTCTACTCCGGGTACGAGCCACGCCATCAACAATCGCGCTTGCTCTATGCGTGGTAAACACAGTTCTTGACGGTGAATTCCTGTTATCACTGGCTCTGCTACTTTCTCAAACTGCGGACAATTAGAGCGTTCGGCAAAATCAGCAAATGAACGATTTACCATTTCCCAAGCTGGTTGCTGGCCTATACCTCCTGCAATCACTACCGTCATATTTTCCGGTTGATAGTAAGTGCGGTGAAAACAGCGCATTGCTTCTGGTGATTGCTGCATCAGTTCTGGCTCAGTACCCAACACCGAACGTCCGTAAGGGTGATGCTGATAGATGCTTTGAATTAGAGATTGGAATCCTATCCAGTCGGAATCGTCATGACAAGAGCGAATTTCCTCTAGCACTACGTCCCGTTCACGGCTAAATTCATCTTCTGGAATTGCCGCATTCAGCAGTAGTTCTCCCAAGTAGGGCAGAGTATCTTCCAGATAAGGGGCAGCTGTAGTGAGTGAATAATGAGCATAATCATAGCTTGTGGCTGCATTACTCACACCACCCCGGTTTTCAACTTTGTAATCGAACATTCCAGGGGGTAGTGTCGCTGTACCTTTAAAAATCATGTGTTCTAAAAAGTGCGCCATGCCGAACCACGGTTCTGGCTCTAGGCTTGCTCCAGCACGCACCCAAACATCCGCCACAACTACAGGGGTAGTGGGAATTTCTTGATGAATAAATGTTAAACCACTCTCTAGTCGGAAGATCGAGGCTGGAAATACGGTATTAGTTACTTGTTTTAACAATTTTTTGTAGCTTTAACCACAGTTTCAGATAATTTCGTTATCTTAACTCTGAACGATACCTAATTTAGAATCAAGTTATACAGATTTTGTTTTAATCACCAAATATTGCTAACTTCTATAGCAGTTCTCGGTTACGTGAGTTACACCCGTAGGGGCACGGCATGCCGTGCCCCTACACCTTGAGATATAACGTTGTACCGCATCTGAATGGGAACCGCTATAAGTTAATAGAGATTAAATTTGTTTGATTAATCCAGCCAAAATGTTTAATCTGCGTTGTTTCAGATTTTTAGTTTGGAATTTATTATTGATCCTATAAGTAATAGTGATTAAAATAATTAAAGCTCTTTAGTTGTAACTGAATTTGGTAGCTAATAATTTTAAGTTCACCGCGACGCCGTTTTACCTAAGTTTATGACCTGGGTTTATCCAGGTGGGAACCTAAATTCCTCGTTTAAAGTTTCCGGGTACATGCCCGGTCTACTGCCACGAGAACAGTTGACTCCCTTG
>JBBSCU010000231.1:0-8829 GCA_038249935.1 Chroococcales cyanobacterium | reverse complement strand
TGCAACTAAGGTGCACGTCGATGCAACTAAGGTGCACGTCGATGCAACTAAGGTGCACGTCGATGCAACTAAGGTGCACGTCGATGCAACTAAGGTGCACGTCGATGCAACTAAGGTGCAGGACAAAAGACTTGTGTTAATACTGGCTCGGTTAAAAATATTCGTAGGTTGGGTTGAGGCTTTGCGAAACCCAACAAACCCTACAAAATGTTGGATTTCGTTCCTCAACCCAACCTACCCCTACTGTAAATATTTTTGTACGCCTATTTACCCTAGTCTACAGGAAGATAGGCTTTGAAACCTCTATTTCCGCACGAACTCTCGTCCACCTCCGTAGACTAACAAAAAATCAAAAGTTTCTAACCCACGGATATGGGTTTTGCCTGTGTAGCCGAGCTAGTGTCTTGGGGAGCCAGCACTGTTTGCGTAGCATATTCTTTAGGAGACTTAAGAGAAGACGGGCATCCGACAAGCCACTCTAGTTGCAACTGACTGACGACTAGAAGTAGCTAGGGCTTGTAATGATAAATTAGACTTTTTAAATATCCTTTAAGAATATATTAATAAAACAGTAACAGTATAATATCTTCTAATGTTTTGAATTTTGAATTGCTGTTAAAAGTTATATGTGATATCGTCAAAGCAGTTTTGAGAATTCAACCTTCCTGTTTGGTATCGTACCTCTAAGTCAGGGAGAAACCTATGTATCGATTCCAGATAAGTGCATCCACTCAAACAGGCGAATCCATCGGCATCGTCGGTTCTACGCCTGAATTGGGATTGTGGGACATTAAGAGATGTGTCCACCTGCGGACAAATGGCGATCGCTATCCTTTATGGTGGACAGACACAGAAATCGACATTCAGCCATCTTTGGAGTCAGCTAATCGCCAGAGAGTTGAATATAAATATATACATCTTGATTCAAATGGCAACGCGCAATGGGAAGCTTTAGGTTTAAACCGTTGGGTGCCGAGGGATACTGACGAGTCCAGCACTATTGTTGTTGATGATGGCGCATTCGGTTATTTGCAGCCTTATCCATTTGGATACATTGAAGAGTCTGCTGTTAAGATGCCTTTGAAGGAAGAGTCTGAAGGACTAAAAATTGTAGTTATTGGCAGTTCCGTCGCCTCTGGTCATAAAGCCTGGTTGTTGAAAGGTTGGGTCTGGCTGTTGGAGGAGGCTTTGCAGCAAAAGTATGGACACCAACTCTTAAATATATCGGAGGTAGGGGCGAATGTCAGCAGAACCATCGCCCGATTTGCCTCAATTGTCACCCCAGAACAACCAGATGTAGTTATTATCGCCCTATCTCTAGGCAACGAAGGGTTCGCATCCTGTGCCCCTCATCAACGACGGGCAGTGCAACGGCGGTTTGAAAGTGGCTTGCAGCAGCTTGTCAAAATGACGCGGGAAATAGGAGCATATCCGATTCTAGGCGGGGTTTATCCTAATGACAACTATGAGTCAGAACATCATTGGCTGCTAAAGGAGACACACAACCGAATGTTGAATTGGGGTGTAACTGTACTGGATTGGTTGGCAGCAGT
Organism: Chroococcales cyanobacterium; assembly: GCA_038249935.1. GTDB lineage: Bacteria > Cyanobacteriota > Cyanobacteriia > Cyanobacteriales > Nostocaceae > Nostoc. Next base: position 7,276 of record JBBSCU010000231.1, on the reverse strand, counting down.
GGATAATGGACAGGGACGCTGGAAAGCGGGGATATCCTTCGACCCGGCTCACCCAAACACAGTCGGTCATCGCCTCATGTATAAAGCAATCAATCTGCATTTGTTCCAGATTGACAAAAACAAATTAGCACAAGAAAAACAACGCTTCCGACAGACGAATGAAGTCTCCATCTACCTTGATAATGGGGGCTTCCATGTCTTGGCTCAGATCGAAGAAAAGCGTTTACGGATCATTAATCCATCATCATACAGTTACACGATCGCTCCCTATTGGCAAGAACTACAAACTGCACTGCAAAGTAAGGCAGGATTGATACCGGGCATTTACATTGCGAAATCTGTTAAGGAAGGGATGCTCCCCTTCTTTGCCGTGCAAGAGGATGGCGCGATCGCCACTACAATAAATATCCCCCCTAATGCTGACCTAGAATATAGCGCCACCTTCAATCTCTTTTCGCCGAACAACTCACAAGTTTTGTTCTATGACGGAGACTTGGGGATTTTGCAAGCAGATGAACGCCACCTCTGGGTGATCAACGAATCAGACAATGAGTATAACATCCAACCGATGTGGCAAGAAGTTTGCAACGCCCTGAAAGCCATGCCATCGGGTGTCTATGAAGATCCCCTTGCTCTTCATGCCCCCTTTCGCACCATGATGATTGGCAACAATGGGCTAGAAAGTCGGGTGAAAGCACCGCCCAAGTCTGCTGTGTTGTTTCAATACAAGTGTAAATTAGCGGATATCAGCCGTGTGGCCATTCTTCCCCTTGGCGATCGCTGTGCCGTCCGCATGATGTTATATAAAATGGAGTACGATGGCCCTGCCTTTCCCTTTGATCTAACACGCACCACCAATATTGCCGATGTTGCCGATGCGATCGAAAACGGTTTTGATGATATGTGGAACCCTGACTTTCTGCACTACAGTCAAGACGCAGGTAGAATCTACCACAGTAAATGGTCGGGTCTGTCCTTTGCCCATGAAGTCGAGGAGACAGACGACCCTCTTAATGATATGTTTCCCGTCCATGAACGAATGCGTGTTCGATACACAGCACGCTCTGAAAGGTTTTGGTATGCACTGCGGCACTGTGATCAAGTGCTTTTTGTTCGCACCGGAATTAGCGATCGCCCTGGTGTGATAGATTTGGTTAACAAGCTGCAAAAACAATGCCAGGGGAAACCATTTCATCTCCTGATCCTTTCGCCCCAAAGCGATGATGAGTTTTTAAACCTTCCCAATGTGCTGCATTATAATGTCGAGTTTAATCCCGATCTCATGTATGACGATTTGGGACACTGGATGTACTGCACAGAGTTGATGCGCCAAATTCTTAAATCCCTTGGTGTGTCGAGTAAAAATCTCTTCTGGTGCCCGCCAAATCCTCCGAAGGAGTGAGAAATTGGGTAGAGGCTATGCCTACGTTTCGAGAACCAGAGTGAATCATAAAAGCTAGCTGTCCCTCGCGCACTCCCCAGGTGTGGACAAGTAGGCGATTTTCGACTTTATCAACTCGCTGCACTTCTACAAAATGATTACCGCCGCCAATGGTTGCCAGTCCGCCATCGCGTACTAGTCCAGCATCGGGAACCAATTCTTCAGGCGCAAGTTTCCAGTCACCATTCATCGAACCACCTAAGAAGATGCGATCGCTGCTCTCTTGGGCAAGTTGTCGGCTAGAGAGTCTAGGATGAATTCAAGGCAACTTTCTTTCCAGTTATTTCTGACTGTTGACGGTTGTCCCTCAGTCATCTAGTTTGGGATGGCTAGGTTGTTCATTTTATCCCGTAAATCTATGACTCTCCAACTCACAGTTCCCAATATGTCTTGTTCTGTTTGTGCAAGCACCATCACCAAAGCACTTCAGGCAGTCGATGCCAATGCTACCATTCAAGCTGATCCAACAACCAAGCTAGTTAGTGTAGAAACTCAAGCATCAGAAACAGCAATTAAGGAAGCGTTGGCTGCTGCTGGCTATCCAGTTGCTTAATGTTTAAGATCCTGCCACACCAAGAGGTTCATCTAGTTATGGATAACATCACACTCAAACTTCGAGGCATGAGTTGCGCTGCTTGCGCCACCAACATCGAAAAGGCAATTCGCTCTGTATCTGGGGTGATTGACTGCAACGTTAACTTTGGAGCAGAGCAAGCTACCATCAAATACGATCGCTCTCTAGCCAATTTAGAGAAAATCCAAGGTGCGATCGCATCTGCGGGATATTCTTCCGACTCACTCGCAGAAGAAATACTCTCTGAAGAAGATGATACCGAGAAAGCAAGTAGGCGAGCATTACTACGCCAACTCTCTCTCAAGGTAGCGGTGGGAGGTGTAATCAGCATTTTCCTATTTTTAGGATCGTTGCCTATGATGACTGGGCTGAACTTGCCTTTAATTCCTGGATTTCTGCAAAATCCTTGGGTACATTTAGTGCTGACAACACCCGTTGTATTTTGGTGTGGTGGATCTTTTTACCGAAATGGCTGGAAAACCCTCAAGCGCCATACGGCGACGATGGACACGCTGATTGCTTTGGGTACAAGTGCAGCCTATTTATATTCTTTGTTTGTCACTGTTTTCCCGAATTTTTTTATTGCTCAGGGCTTGATACCTCATGTTTATTACGAAGTTGCCGCCATTGTCATTACCTTAATTTTGCTGGGGCGGTTGTTAGAAAATCGCGCTATAGGACAAACTTCTGAAGCCATCCGCAAACTCATCGGATTGCAAGCCAGAGATGCCAGAGTTATCCGTGATGGTAAGGAAATTGATGTTCCCATCGCCGAAGTCAGAATCAACGATGTGATTTTAGTGCGTCCTGGTGAAAAGATTCCGGTAGATGGCGAAGTGATTACAGGCGCTTCGACGGTAGATGAAGCGATGGTGACAGGTGAAAGTTTGCCAGTCAAAAAGCAGCCAGGAGATGAGGTGATTGGGGCGACGCTTAACGGTGCGGGTGCGTTTCAGTTTCGGGTGACACGAGTCGGAAATGATACGTTTTTGGCTCAAATTGTCAAACTAGTGCAACAAGCCCAAGGTTCTAAAGCACCAATTCAACGCTTGGCAGATCAGGTGACAGGATGGTTTGTACCAGCTGTGATTGCGATCGCGATCGCCACTTTTATCATTTGGTTTAATTTCACAGGCAACCTCACCCTAGCAACAACGACAACGGTAGGTGTACTAATTATCGCCTGTCCTTGTGCTTTGGGTTTAGCTACCCCCACATCTGTAATGGTGGGAACTGGTAAAGGTGCAGAAAATGGTATTTTGATTAAAGGCGCGGACAGCTTAGAACTAGCACACAAAATTAAAACCATCGTTTTAGATAAAACCGGCACTTTGACTCAGGGGAAACCTACAGTTACAGACTTTGTAACTGTCAACGGCACAGCGAATGGTAACGAACTCCAGCTTTTACAGTTAGCAGCAACGGTGGAACACAATTCTGAGCATCCTTTAGCGTCAGCAGTTGTGAAATACGCTCAGTCTCAAGAAGTGAGTTTAACAGAAGCCAAGAACTTTCAGGCGATCGCAGGTAGTGGTGTCCAAGGAGTTGTTTCAAATCAGCTTGTGCAAATTGGTACACAACGCTGGTTAACAGAACTTGGAATTAATACCATAACTCTCCAGCAGTATAAAGATGCCTGGGAAGCCGCCGGTAAAACAGTCATTTTGATGGCTGTAGATGGAGAACTACAAGGAATAATGGGTATTGCCGATGCCTTGAAACCTTCATCAACAGCAGTGGTGAAAGCATTACAGAAGTTGGGTTTAGAAGTAGTAATGTTGACCGGAGACAATCGTAAAACTGCTGATGCGATCGCTCTAGAAGTTGGCATCAAACGAGTATTTGCCGAAGTGCGACCAGATCAAAAGGCGGCAATTATCCAATCCCTGCAAAGAGAGATAGGGAAGCAGAGGCAGCAAACAAACAATTATTATTCCCCTACTCCCCACTCCCCACTCCCCACTCCCCACTCAATTGTCGCAATGGTAGGTGATGGCATTAATGATGCACCAGCCTTAGCCCAAGCTGATGTGGGAATTGCTATTGGTACGGGAACAGATGTAGCGATCGCTGCTAGCGATATCACCCTAATTTCTGGAGATTTGCAAGGAATTGTTACAGCAATTCAACTTAGTCGCGCTACCATCAATAATATTAGGCAAAATCTCTTCTTTGCCTTTATTTATAACGTCATTGGTATTCCCATTGCGGCTGGAATACTGTTCCCCATATTTGGTTGGTTCCTCAATCCAATTATCGCCGGAGCAGCGATGGCTCTTTCTTCGGTTTCTGTTGTTAGCAATGCCCTAAGATTGCGTAACTTTCAACCAAAAGCTATCTCATAATTGCAGGTAAATTTAGCAAATGTTTAGCAAAAAAACGCTTTGGGGAAACCTAGTTGGTTTAGTACTTTTCACTGGAACATCAGGCGTAGCATTAGCAGAAATGCCAGCCCACTCGTCAGAGCAAACTGGACAATTTCAGTATATTGAGCAACCTTTGGGCTTAAAAATTGGTGTTGCGATCGCAGGTTTAGGCTTAATTGGATTAGAGTTATGGTGGTTTCTTCTCTATAAAAGTCCTGAGTCCTAAATTTATCAGGACTCAGCACTAACTGATATTTTGAATGATCGGACAAATTGTATCTTCATGATAGTCGTCGATTACACATTATTAAGTCGTCGGTGAATACAGTAATTCGTAGGGTAGTACAGCTAGCTGTGCTACCCTACCTTGTGCCTAGTTTAAATGAGAAACACTATAGCCAAATATTGGCATCAGTAGCTTAAATCTTTATCTAATTAGAGATTTCACTAAGTTCTTATTGTTCAAATATCTATTATTACTGGATACAAGATTATAGAAGTTTCTATACAATTAGCATAATTTTAACATTTCTAACAGTATTTATTTAAGATTTTTATTTAGGATTTTATCACTTTGTTGGGTAACTGCTTGTCCTAGTACTGAAAGTAACTTTTTTTCTTGAGTTTCCATGTTACTTGTAGATTAACTGCTTCACTTCAAGTGAAAACATCCAAATGAATCTCAACTCGCAGACTTTTAGCTCAACCCGTAAACCTAAAACTTTCAATAATCCAGAGCGTTTTATTGAGGGATGGTATTGGGTAATACCATCTCAAAATCTGCGGGTAGGTGAAGTTAAACCTGTCACGATTTTGGGTAGAGAATTAGTAATTTGCCGTGGTAAAGACAAAAGAGTAGTTACCTTTGATGCCTACTGTCCACACATGGGCGCTCATCTTGCAGAAGGTAAAGTTGAGGGTAATGCACTACGTTGTTTTTTCCACCACTGGAAGTTTGATGCTGAAGGAATGTGTATTGATATCCCATGTTTAGATACGCCACTTCCCTTAAAGTTACAAACTTGGCCTACTGCTGAGAAGTACGGAATGATTTGGGTTTGGACTGGAGAAATACCGCAACAGCCCCTACCTTTTGTTCCAGAATTAGAACAAAAGGAGTGTGATCTTATTATCCATTCCCACTTCGTGATGAACTGTCACCCCAATGTGATGATGATTAATGCTATTGATGCTCAACACCTCAATACAGTTCACAAACTACCAGTAGAAATTATCTTTGAAAAACAGGAATTGAGCGAGAATGCTATTATCTTCAGTAACATTACACCCATCAAAGATAATTCTTTTTTTATTAAGCTCATCCGTCTTTTTTACAAGAATGCCATAACTTACAGTATTTGCTATTGGTACGGTAGCATTGGCATTGTGACACTTGGCCCCGATTTCTTTCATGTCCACACGATGTTTGCAGTTCGCCTCCACGAAGGGGGAAAAGCTGAAGGTCAAATCTTGTTGATTACCAAGAAACGTAAAGGAATTTTTGGTTGGTTATGCAATCGAATTGTGCTATTGCTGACTAAAATTGCAGGTAAGTACTTTCTCATGGGTGACATCAAGATTGTCCAAACAATTCAGTTTGATTTGAAAAATCCCATCAAAGTAGATCAGTCAATCATCCAGTTTATTAACCATGTTGAAAAACAGCAATCCCTAATGTGGGGAACTTGGCAAGAAGCGCGATCGCACGATGTGGAGAGCAAGCTCAAGCGCGAAAGATGGCGAGATACAATGAGTAATGACTAACATCAGGAGTCAGAATTCAGGAGTCAGAATTCAGAAGTCAGGAGTAAAAAAAGCTTTATATTTGGCTTTGAGATGAAGCGTTTTACTTCTTTTAGTTGCAAATTATTGTAATAACTCAATAAAAGTTAAAAGTTTAACGAAATTACTTTTAACTTTTAATTTATTTTTTACTGGGCTACCATATTAATAAAAAGAAGTGGCAAAGCCACTTCCTAATTCCCAGGTAGAACCTAAGTCATGAGTATAACGACTACAAAAATTTGAAATCGTATAAACAAACACCAATTAACTTGATATCTCTATTTTCCTTGTTTTTTGGGTTAGCAAATCCTGATTTCCATGCGCCAAATAACTGTATACCTACTAAGTAGTTACGCTTTTCCAATATTTTTATACCCTATCTTCGCCAAACTAAAAGTGCGTAGACGCAAAGCGGCTTGTCGTCACATATCACAACCTCTACACAAAAATGCGTAGGCGCAGCCCTACCTAGTCAACAACTTCCGCCGCAAATTATCCAACGCTGCATTCGCACTCACATGACGAATTAAAGCTCGACCTCGCTCTGCACCAAATTGATACTCAAAACTTGCCACTTCATCCTTTGGCCCAGCCAAACCAATGTAAACTAAACCCACCCGCTTAGTATCTGTCCCTCCAGCTGGGCCAGCAATACCAGTGATACTCAATCCCCAAGTTGTTGCAAGGCGCGTTTTGACTCCAATTGCCATTTGCTCTGCAACGGTAGCACTTACCGCCCCAAATTTATCTAAATCTTCTTGGTTAACCCCCAGAAGCCCAACCTTTACCGAATTGTGATAAGAAATTACCCCACCCCAAAAGTAATCAGAACTCCCAGAAATCTCAGTTAACATTTGCCCTAAACCGCCACCAGTACAAGATTCTGCCACCGAAAGCGTTTCTTTTAATGTCCGCAACAACTGACCGACAACGGAAGCAGGGGTGTCATTATTGATACCGTAAAAATCCAGTCCGGCAATTTCTTTAATTTGTTTCTCAATAGGCGCAATTAGAGCTTCTGCTGCCGTTTCTGAAGTTGCTTTAGCAGAAACTCGCAATCTTACTTCCCCCTTACCTGCATAAGGGGCTACGGTAGGATTTGACAAGTTT
>JBBSCU010000230.1:0-8887 GCA_038249935.1 Chroococcales cyanobacterium | reverse complement strand
CATCTTAGTTGCATCGACTCGCATCTTAGGAATGTGGATTAAATAAAGTGCAAAAGTAGGGTGTGTTAGCGGAGCGTAACGCACCATTCCAAGTTAAATAAGAATTGCACGTTATTAAATTTGCGTTCCTTAGTTGCATCGACTCGCATCTTATACCATTTCACGAAAAGCTTGATACACATAGATTTCTCGTAAGGGCATGGCAATGCCATGCCCTTACCAACGTATTTGTATCATTATTAAAGTGAAATGGTATTAGTTGCATCGACCTGCAAAAAAGGGGAAAGTCAAATTTAATAAGTAAACCCCTACAACGGGGAGTTACTTACTACTTTTTCACCACTTGCAGACGCTGAATTACCATCGTCATCCCATTGCCTCGCAGGATGACAGCAGAAATCCATTGACTACCAGGAGTAAGTGGTGCTTTTCCGACTTTAAACAGTCCGCCAGATGTAAGTAATTCCAAATCTACCGATGTGGGGTTGAGAAACTTATTTGCTTGGATAGGCTCCTCTAGCGCTGTTCCTAGTAGAAAATCATCACCAAGTGGCTCTTGAACGATCGCATCAAAATTATACTTCTGACCAACTTTCACCTGCTGCGGTAATTTAATATCAATTTTCGGTGGCTTGCTTCCAGAGGTAAGTAAGGTGCGTTCTGACAAAATATCTTGGCGGACGATTTTTCCGCCTGTAATGCGCTGACGCGATTTAATTGTGGCATTGAGAGTCATATTATTACCATTACCGGAGGGTAAGCCAGTTATCTTCGTTTCTGTTTCGGCGATGATGGCATTACCTTCAGGTTTTGAAGATAGCAGTTTTGTAGAGTATTGTAATTTAGGATATCGTTGCCAGAGTGAAATCAAGGACTTTTCTAGGGTTTGGCGGTTTAACCCATCCCCATGAGTAAAATTGGGGCTGTAGAATTGCAACACCCCTTGAACATTGCCTTGGCTTGCGGCTGCATCAATTTGTGTCAACAGGTTTGTCAGATTGGCTGGTACATTTTGGACTAATTGCTGTGGTGTAGTCGCTTGAGTGCGTTGCCAATCACTTGTTAAACCAAGTGTCAGCAGGAAGGAAATCAACCCGATGCTGGTTGATAATCTGAGTCGGTGTTTCACTAAGGCGGCAATAATGTTAGTCATTGGTAAGAATTTACTGATTTGATTAGAGAAGGTAAGGAAATTGTTTTATCTTAGTTAAATCAGGCGCTAAAGGGTAGAGGTTTGATTGATAAACGCACCGATACGATTATTAATAGCTGCCAGTGGGACTGGCGGACATTTGTTTCCAGCGATCGCACTGGCACAAAAACTTCCAGATTATGAGATTGAATGGTTGGGAGTACCCAATCGGCTAGAAACTCAACTTGTCCCTAAAGAGTATTCCTTGAATACTATTGCAGTTGAAGGGTTTCAGCAAGGGTTTGGCCTCTCCTCGATTCGCATTTTGGGTAAACTCGTTGGTTCAATTCTGGAAGTCAGACGAATTCTCAAACAGGGAAATTTTCAAGGAGTGTTTACCACAGGAGGTTATATTGCCGCACCAGCCGTGATTGCGGCGCGTTCTCTCGGTTTGCCTATAGTTTTCCACGAATCTAACGCCTTACCGGGGAAAGTAACTCGCTTTTTTGGCCCTTGGTGTAGTGCTGTAGCTTTAGGATTTGAAGTAGCTGCTAAGTATTTGCCACGATCCACAAATGTCTGTGTTGGTACTCCTGTAAGAGAGCAATTCCTCGATGGGGCAATTAATGCACCACTAGATTTAGCTATTCCTAATGACGTTCCTTTAATTGTCGTCTTTGGTGGTAGCCAAGGCGCAGTTGCCATCAATAAATTAGTGCGCGAATCTGCGAATGCTTGGTTTGATGCTGGTGTTTATGTAGTACATTTAACTGGCGATCGCGATCCAGAAGCAGATAGTCTCAAACATCCACAGTACATAGCCTTACCTTTTTACAACAATATGGCAGCGTTGTTACAACGAGCTTCTTTAGCCATTAGTCGTTCTGGTGCTGGTAGCTTGACAGAATTAGCAGTATGTGGAACGCCAGCAATTTTGATTCCTTACCCCTTTGCGGCAGAAGACCATCAATCTTACAATGCAGAGGTATTTACTTCATCTGGCGCGGCGTTAACGCTAAAACAATCGGAGTTGACAGCACAAGAATTACAAAGTAAAGTATTGAACTTGTTGCGCTCACCGCAAGAGTTAGCAAAGATGGGGGAAAAAGCTCATGCGATCGCAGTTCCCGATAGTGCCCAAAAGTTAGCGCAATTAGTGCGTGAGGTGATAGAAACTTAACGTTTATTATTTAGTATTAGAAATTTATTCTTTCAGTTATGAAAATCCTATTCAGCCAAAAATTTCGCTTTACAGTAGGTTGTGCTGCTTTATTAGTTGTGAGTTTAGTCAGTAATCATCTATATACTCAGTCAAAAACTAAACGGTTAACCCAAGAAAATCCCGTTTCACTTCAACTTGTTGCTCAACAAACATCTGATGAGATTCCGCAGAATTTGTTAGCATCATCTGCACCTTATCCAGTTGTCGATGAGTTCAAAAAATATAAATTTAGCATTAATGGCAGTCAGGTTGTGACTCCAGTTAAACTGCCAATTGCTAAGGTTAACTTCAATCAAAAAGATTTATTAACTGTTCTAGTTAATACCAGAAAATATTTTCAAGACCACGCTTCAGAAGACCCAGATATTCAGCGTACAGGAATCCTTTCCGCTCAAGGAGTTACTGTACCAGATGTTCTTAAGACTTTAGATTTCATGATTGTTGTTTTAAAGGAGGATATTGCTAATAATCGAGCGACTCGTTTACAAGATCCTAAGTTTATCAATACAAATTTCCGAGTGATCAAATGGACTGCCTATAACCAAAAAAAGAAGAACCAAAAACAATTACGAATTACTAAATATGCTGTCTTTACTCACTCCGCTTCTCGCAAGAGAACCTCTACTTTTAATACAGCAATTTATAGCTTAAAAGAAAACTCTAATAACGATAAGTTCTATACTAGATATACGAAACAGGATGTTTTATCGGGGATTTATGAGCCAGGTGGTAGAGAATTTGGGAAAGTTCAAAGTCTCGCTTATCTAACCAGGAATGGCTTAGAAGAAGCGCTGATGCAAGGAACAGTGCTGATTAACTTTACAGATGGTTATAAGGCATTTTTTAATGTAGATAGAAATAATGGAATATCTTATATTCGCGGATTAAAAGCAACAGCACAAAAACGTTATTGGTATTTTAGAGAGGTTGATGCCATTAAAGGCTATGGATACAAAATAGATGCAAAAATTTCCATCAAACCAGGAGTAACCTTTGCTGGAGATGTTCTGAATATTGGTTTAGGTAAAGTGATTGTCATTGAACATACTAAAAATGGTCGTAAACACCTGCAAATGGGAGTTATGGCTGATACAGGCGGAGCATTTTTACCCAATCTTTATCAACTCGATTTTTTAGCAGGTATTTTTAAGAATCAAAGAGAATTTGGTCAGTATATCAGCCAATTGCCTGAGTATGCTACAGCATATTTTTTAATAAAAAAGTGAAGTTTGGGAAGCGATCGCTTTATTTTTCCCGATTTATCCAATCTTTTGCACCAGCTAGCTGACTAAGATAATCATCCATAATCGCTGGTAATTCCTTTGCCGAATAAGTATATGTTAAAGCCAGCAAACTAATTGCTGTAGTTGAAATCTGGTTTTTATTTAACATCGTTGACAACTGAGAGCGAGTAAATTTGCCATTCATTACTTCATCGCTAGCATCTGCGATCGCATCTTCAATAACTTCCTCTTCTATCAATTTCTCCCACTCATCTAAATTAATGTAGTAAGATTTTTTATTATCTTTGATATTCAGTTTTTTAATTTCTCGAACTGAATTACGAATAGAAGCCACCCAGGAACCAGTTAACCGTTGTTCCACTTGATTCTTAATCAAATGAATCAGCAGAATCCTTAAATAAGCTTGGATATTCCGCAGAATAGCTTGTTTACTCATTCCCTCTAATTCATCAACAATTGCCAAAGCATCTGCATAACGTCCTTCCAAAATACTCTTTTTGAGGTCGATTAATTCCTGTGTCATTTTTTTACCTCCTACCTGCTTTCCAATCTTCTCCACCGGATAGCTGAGTTAAAGTTTCAGCCACAACTGCGGGTAACTCTTTAACTGAATAAGAATAAGTTAGCACCAAAAACTTCACAGCAGTTTGAATAATCTGCTTTCTATCCACCATTTCAGTAAGTTGAAATTCATTGTACATTCCATCCAAAACTTCCACACTGGCATCACGCACTGCTACTTCTATTTCATCTTCAATATAAATATCCCATTCGTTTAAATTAATATAATAGGATTTTTTATTGTCTTTGAGATTGAGTTTCTTAATTTCTATAAGTGAATTACGAATAGAAGCAACCCATGAACCAGTTAATCGCTGCTCTAGTTGGTTCTTAATCAAATGAATCAGCAGAATCCTTAAATAAGCTTGAATATTTCGCAGAATAGCTTGTTTACTCATTCCCTCTAATTCATCAACAATTACCAAGGCATCTGCGTAACGTCCTTCCTTTATACAAGTTCTGAGGTCTATTAATTCCTGCGTCATTTTTATTCACCTCAAAATTTCATCATGGTAATTTCAATATAACAATTACCCTTTTTCATTGATAGAGCAGGTATCTTACCTGCTCTTGTTCATGCAGTATCTTTACTTCTTCGCCTGTATCACTTGCAAACTACCACCTGCATATAAAATTAGCTGACTCACTTCAAACTTATTCTCAGTTAACAATCCAGCCAAATCAGTTTTCAACAATTCCCAAGCTGTTTCCGTTTCAAACAACAACAAAAACAGTGATATCCCAGGCCAAAATATCGGATTTGTTGGAGCGTGAAAATCCACCAACGTAAACACCCCGCCTGGCTTCAGCACCCGATAAACTTCATTAATAATTTTTCGCAATTGCTGAGGCTGCATCTCGTGTAGAGCTACGCTGGTGTGTACCACATCAAACAGATTATCTACAAATGGCATCTCCTCGGCAAAAGCTTCCACATAAGAAGCTAATGGTACATTTTGCTGCGCTCGTTGCAAAGACTTGGGCGAAGCGTCCAATCCTGTTACATTTTGTGAAAGTTCTACCAAAAATTGCGTCGTTTGACCACTACCACAACATAAATCTAAGACTTGAGTCTCTGAGTGAATTGTTAAGTCTTGCAAAGCAAGTTTCCGAAAACGGGTTTCACCACCTACACTGAAGGCTGCTAAACGAGAGATGCTATCATATAGCCATTGATAGCGGTAACTCCAATCCCTTAAAATTGTTGCCATTACATATTTCCTTGTTATTAAGCTTTATCTTTAAATAAAGATATATTGTTAACATTAGTAAAAAACCTGAAAAGATTGGGGGAAGGTAAATGCTATGGGTCGTGTAGGCGTCTTATTACTCAATCTCGGTGGCCCCGATAAGCTTGAAGATGTCGGGCCGTTTTTGTACAACCTATTTTCCGATCCGGAAATCATTCGCCTACCATTTAGCTGGTTGCAAAAACCCCTAGCTTGGTTTATTGCCTCGCGGCGAACCAAAACATCTCAAGGAAACTATAAGCAAATCGGTGGTGGTTCCCCATTGCGGCGAATCACAGAAGAGCAAGGGGAAGCTCTAAGAAAACAGTTGGGTTATTTGGGACAAGAAGCTAATATCTACGTGGGAATGCGTTATTGGCATCCCTATACAGAAGAGGCGATCGCACAGATCATCCAAGATAATATAGAACATCTGGTAATATTACCACTATATCCCCAGTTTTCTATCAGTACCAGTGGTTCTAGCTTCCGGCTTTTAGAAAAGCTTTGGCAAGAAGACCCAAAACTTCAAGGCATTGATTACACCGTTATTCCTTCTTGGTACAAGCAACCAGGCTACCTGCAAGCAATGGCGGAACTCATAGCCCAGGAACTTGAGCAGTTTCCTAACCCGAATGAAGTTCATATATTCTTCAGCGCTCACGGCGTTCCTAAAAGCTACGTTGAAGAAGCTGGCGACCCTTACCAGCAAGAAATTGAGGAATGTACTGCCCTGATTATACAAACCCTCAATCGACCTAATGTTCACACCTTGGCTTACCAAAGTCGCGTCGGACCAGTAGAATGGCTTCAACCTTATACTGAAGATGCCCTTAAAGAACTAGGCGCACAAGGCGTAAAAGATTTGGTTGTCGTGCCTATTAGTTTTGTCTCAGAACACATTGAAACACTACAAGAAATTGATATTGAGTATCGGGAAGTAGCAGAAGAATCAGGAATTCACAACTTCCGTCGCGTACCTGCTCCTAATACCAATCCGGTGTTTATTAATGCACTTGCAGACTTAGTGATTGATGCGCTGAAAAACCCCAGTTTTAAGCTTTCGCAAGCTGCCCAAATGAAAAAAATGGTAAAAATGTACCCCAAAGAGGGTTGGAAGTGGGGTCTAACTACCAGTGCTGAAGTCTGGAATGGTCGGATTGCTATGTTGGGCTTCATTGCCTTAATCATCGAGCTGATTACCGGTCGTGGCTTCTTGCATCTAATTGGACTTTTGCAGTAAATGAGAGGAGTTAGGAATTTAAAATTTTTCTGCCTAACTCTTCACTCTTAAACTTGAATTTCTCACAAGCAATAAAATAGGACTTACGCATTGACAAGAAATATTAAATATGGGTATGGTTGAAAGCCACATCTTTCGTAAGGGTTTAGCATTGCTAAACCCTTACGAAAAATCTATATGTATCAAGATTTTCGTGAATTGGTACAAGTCCTATAAAAAATCAATTTACGTGACCTGATATAAGACATTTTTTTGATATCTTATCAACTCAAATATAAGTAGGAAAATAAATCAAGTATAAAATCGCAGTTAAAAAGATAAAATAAGCACATTTTTTGTCTTAGTACTGAAATCCAAATGCTGTGTTCATAATAAAAAATTGAACGTTTGCAACAAATGCTTAAACGTGAGGAACAAATGTAAATAGCCTTTGGAAGCAATTTGCCATAACATAATTCCAAATTTTACAAAATCTCTGCCAACTTTACCAGTAGACTATTTGCTAAATCTAATAACTTAACGTCATCTGTATCAACACTATTTTCTTCATCGGTTAACAGATTTATCACAGCAGATAACCTGTCATTGGTTTGGGAAATTCTCCAAGATTCTTCTAAGTTTACTGCGAAATCAAACAGCGATCGCTCTCCTAAATGCTGTCTTACTTTGATAGCTACACTATCCTTACTTACCAAAAACTCTTTAATAGCATCTAATCGAGAATTACCTACTATTTCGTCATGTCCCCACGTTTCTAGCCAGTCTCCATCTACATCGTCAACATAAACATTGACAAAATCAACTCCGTAAGTTAGCCAGTTTTGCTGCATTTGTCGGGCTGTTGCTAAAGCTTCAGCAAATGTATCTACTTGATTGTCGCAGCTGTGAGTTTCTCTTTTGTTAACCATAAAAGCTGTAATGAGGAGGTAAGTTATGTATGCTAGAATCCAAATCTGGAATATCAAATTCCTGAAAGGTTACGAAAATTTTAAATATTTACCACCAGAAAGGTAATCACTGTTATACAGTGCCACGTTGACTAGCTGGTTGACATAATTAGCATCCTTGGGATTGTAACTTAAGAAAAGTCCTCTCTCGATTTCCCACGATCGCAATGTATTTTGCCAAGCTTGATACTTTTGTTGATTAAGTTCTTCACTCACACTGGTAATTTGAATACACAGTGGTTGATTGTTACGACTAACAATTAAATCTGTTGCCATAGAAAGGTCGGCAATATAACGCTGCCAAAAACTACCTTCTCGCTGAACAATATCTTGGGCTATTGATTTAATAATATCATGATCAATCTGATTAAATTCGCCTGACATCAATTTTTGTTTCCAAATATAAAACTTGGAGTCGCTGGCATTAATCCATCTAGGAAAGAGACAACTATACCAATATCTTTCAATCGGTGTCATCAAATCGAACTTGGCTTTTTGTTCTTCTTCGGAAGGTAAGGATTTGATTATCAGCCAAATTCTAGAATCCGTAATTACCTCTAGCAGAAATGCAATCACAAAGGGTTTAGCAGTCAGGGAACCTGGCTTAATATTCTTTACCCAGCGATTGATTTCATCTAATCTTCTCGCTAAATTGGGATCTATCGAGGAGGCTTGGAGGGTAAGGGACTTTAGCTTCTCCTTAATCTGTTTTGCTTGCAAACGATGCCCTACTTTTAGGTACTAAGAGGATGTTTTAAAAGTATCATTATTAACATCAGGGTCGATACCCTGTGCTATTAAAATCTCACGTAGTCTAGCAATTTGTTGCTCTGCTTGTTGTACACGTTCTTCTGCTTGTTGGGCACGTTCTTCTACCTGTTGGGCACGTTCTTCTGCTTGTTGGGCACGTAAAGTTTCTTGTTCAGCCAGTTCTTCAGATGATGGTAACAATTGATTCTCAGGAGTAAAGAATCTTAATTTACCTTCATAAATTCCTAAATAAAGTTCTAACTGGTGACTCCACAAATGTCCCTCAGTGGTGGGTTGAATTTCTTGATACTTACCATCAATGATATGAAATCCTTGAAACTCCATTGTTACAGGATGAAACCAGAAATAATCCGGTGTACGGAAAGTATCTTGGTAAACTTGTTTTTTTAAACCTTTGTCAACTGCTGATGTTGAATTTGACAATATCTCTATAATTACATTTGGATACTTACCATCTTCTTGCCAAACTACCCAACTCTTACGGTCTTTTTTCTCGGTTCCCAAAACTACAAAAAAGTCTGGGCCTCGGAAATGTTCT
>JBBSCU010000229.1:0-8888 GCA_038249935.1 Chroococcales cyanobacterium | reverse complement strand
GCATCACTGCACCGAATATTGCAAGTTTTTTGGGCGATCGGTAGTATATCATCAGCGTTCCTGGTACTGTTTAGTAGTGAACCTTTGGCTATTACAGTTTATAATCAGCCTCTAACCTTATTCGGAGTTGGTTTTATCTTCGTTGCTTTGACAGGCATTTATTTCAAAGAGGCTTTTTGCTTCAATCGACTAGAAACCAAAGTATTAACCCTAGCAGTACCTCTGCTATTGTTAGGACATTTGGTGGGAATTTTACCAACTCAGGGAGAAAGTATTTTATTAGGAATTTGGGCGATATTGTTTTTGGTCTTTGCCCTGCGAAAGACAGTGCAAGCAATTGCTGCTGATATTGGAGATAAGTCTGTGTTTACTTACTTAAAAGAACAACGTTTAGCTAAGGTTTAATGCAGACAAAAAATCATCGGCGTAAAAAATTCCCAACAATCAAACTAATAAAACGCCAAGAAATGTGGACACTAACAGCTCAAGGGTGGGCGATTGCGATCGCTTTGATTGCTTATTTAATGTTTTTCATTATTACTCATTTACACTCATTTCTCGCCGTAACTTCCCCGATCAAATCAGCAGAAGTATTAATTGTTGAAGGATGGCTGCCAGATTATGCTATAGAAGAAGCTTTAACTGAATTTAAAAGAGGTTCTTATCGTCAAATAATTACTACGGGAGGCACATTAGGAAAAGGAACTTATCTTACCGGATACAAGAATTTTGCAGACGTGTCAGCCGCCACCTTCATAAAACTCGGTTTAGAATCAGAAAAGGTGGTATCTGTGCCGACACCTTTTGTAGTTAAGGATCGTAGTTATGCATCTGCTGTCGAATTTCATCGCTGGCTATCCAATTCAAATTTGAAGATAGAAGCAATTAATATTTTTTCCTTGGATGTTCATGCCCGGAGGAGTTGGTTTCTTTTTAAAAAAATACTTACTCCTCACATCAAAGTTGGTGTGATTGCTGCCGAAACGCAAGATTACGATCCAAGTAAATGGTGGGGTTCTAGCCAAGGCGTGCGAGAAATTCTTGATGAAACCATCGCTTATATTTATGCCCGGTTTTTGAGTTGGAAAACCTAAGTAATTCGCAATTATTCCCGGCTGATCAAAGAAGTCGGGTATCTATGGAAGCAATGAAATTTCGTGAGGCAATTATTAACAGGAATTACGCAAACAATAGCCAAAACCCCCTATTTTTGAGTCTGGGTGGGGGCAATTCATGAATTGCCGTTGATTTCTTGTTTACTTCACAGATTAACTTACAAGCATCAACTTACAGCATATTAATAGGCTAGTCAACTATAATTATGCGAAATATGCCAACTTTTCAAAATTTGGACTGAAGATTTTATTTCGCCTCGACATCAACAGCCAAACCTAAATTTGGGAATACTCAATTTAGTAGGCATGAGGATGGAACTGTGGTGGAAGAAGGTGCATATTGGCTAGCTTGGGCGCAGATTTCTGGAATTGGCCCGGTATTACTGCGACGACTGCAACAGCATTTTGGCACGCTGGCAACAGCTTGGAACGCTACCAAGGTACAGTTAGGAGAAGTAGAGGGTTTTGGTTTTCAGACACTAGAAAAAGTAGTACAACAGCGATCGCGTTTACACCCACAAGAACTATTCACCAAGCATCAGCAAGAAAATCCCCACTTCTGGACACCAGCAGATGCAGATTATCCCCGCTTACTGCTGGAAACTCCGAGTCCGCCGCCGATTTTATACTATCGCGGTGAAGTCGAACTTCAAGAAAATCTCGGACAAAAACCGATGGTTGGGATTGTCGGAACCCGCCAACCTTCAGAATACGGCATCCGTTGGACTCGCCAAATTAGTACAGCTTTAGCTAAAAATGGTTTTACAGTTGTTTCTGGTATGGCAGAGGGAATTGACACAGAAAGCCACATCGCCGCCATCAAAGCAGGTGGACGCACGATCGCAGTTTTAGGGACTGGTGTAGATGTCATCTATCCACATAAAAATCGAGATTTGTACAAGCAAATTTTGACGGCTGGGTTAGTTGTAAGTGAGTACCCTACAAAAACCCCACCCGATCGCACCCACTTCCCCCGCCGCAACCGAATTATTGCAGGTTTAAGTCGCGCCATTCTGGTAATGGAAGCGCCCTTAAAATCTGGCGCTTTAATAACAGCTACCTACGCGAATGAGTTTGGTAGAGATGTCTATGCATTACCTGGAAGACTGGACGATCATCCATCCCAAGGATGTTTAAAGTTACTGAGTCAAGGAGCTTCTTACATTCTTAAGGAACTAGATGAACTGTTAACAATGCTAGGAGCAATACCGCAAATTGATGGAGTCGAGGCTTCCACAGCATCAGAACAGTTAAGTTTGCCAACTTTATCGCCAGAATTGCAAATCGTAATGAATGCGTTTTCTTGTGATGCTTTACCCTTCGATTTGATTGTCCAACAAACGGGTATGTCTGCTGGTTCAGTTTCCGGTGCTTTGTTACAGTTGGAACTTATGGATTTAGTTTCGCAACTCCCAGGAATGCGATATCAAAAAAGTTAAGAGACAACAGCATAGTTGAGGGAGGATGAGTGTTATGGATGTTATGTTATAAATAATGCAAAATTCAAAAATCCCAAATTATCTTGGGGGGTAATACTGCGGATTCCTAACTGGAGATTGATAACCATTTGCCGGCACAGTACCTCCTATGCTGTTGGGTGTAGGATTCACAACAGGGGGCTGATAAGTATTTGCGGGTATAGTGCTTGTGGTACTGTTGGGTATCACAGCATTTTGGCTAAACTCTTGGTAGGCAACACGAGAAATTGAGCTAATCAATTTTTCGGCGCGAGGGTCATTATTGGGGCGCTGTACCATGACAGCGGCTACATAGCGCTTGCCAGTTGGAACAACAATTAAACCTGCATCTGCCAGGATAGTACCAATATCACCCGTTTTGTGGTATACTCTCGCGCCTGTTCCCAAACCTGATGGCAGCAGAGAGTTTCTTTCGGTGCGACGCAAGATATCGAGCATGAGATCGCGTGAGGGCACACTCACTAAATTTCCCTGACTCACAATAGCCATCAAATTCGCCAATTCCCTCGGACTAGTGGTGTTTGTCCCTTGCAAATCTGGGAGTTGATTGCGAATTATTGTAGCTGTCAATCCCCAAGTGCGGAAACGCTGGTTTAAAGCGTCTATGCCTCCCAGTCGGGCAATCAGCATATTTGTAGCTGTATTGTCGCTAATTGTAATCATTTTAGTGACAACTTCCAGAGCCGCGTACTGGGTTCCGGCTGGTTTGTATTGCAGAGTTCCAGAACCGCCAGCGACCATTTCCTGTTGCATGGTCAGCATTTCATCCAGGCGAATTTTTCCCGCATCCAAATCCTGGAAAAAAGCAATCAGAATCGGCACCTTAATTGTGCTAGCCGCCGGAAAATTGGCGGAGCCATTGACATCTACATAATTACCAGTATCTAAATCTACTAAGAAAACTCCGGGTGTAAGATTTGGGTTGGTCGCCGCCAAATTTTGCACAGCATCTTTCAAAGGGATAATTTCCTGAGATAGGTATAGGCTGGAAACTGCAACTGGAGGAGTTTGACTAGGTTGTGGCTGCGATCGCACTACATTACTATTAGATTGGGGTGCAGAAGTTGTGCTGATGCGATTAGCTGGGTCTAATACTGACAACACCGTACCCACAATTGCACCCATTCCAACACCCACAATTAATAACCGCACAACATATAACATGGTTTTGGCCATTGGCTTTAACCGCGTCTTCCGCGATGAGCGTCTGCCTATTTTTGGCTTTTCCATCCCCACTGTTTTGACCATCACAGCACCTGGTCGGAAGGGAGGAATTTTCCCCTTTACAGTAGGTATTGGTTTTACTGCCGCTGGCATGACTAACGCCGATTTTACCCTGCGTGTAGCACCAGGGATTGGGGGAGGACTGATTCGATTTGTTGGGCGTGTTAGCGCCGTTTCTCCTCCATTTGCACCTGGCTGCTGGCTCTTAACTTTCACTCTCTTCCGTACCACTTTTTGAACCTTTTGTGGATGCTGGCGGCGATTTAAGGGTTGACGCCGCGAGAAAGCTGTTAGTTCGTCACTTGATTCTGACACTTTTACTCCTTGTGACCCACTTGACTGTTTTCTTGCAGACTCCTGACCCAAAACTTAATCTTTAAGCCATATTAATACTTAAATTCCACTTTGCCACTAAGTAGCATTTTTGGGTTTAGTTTAAGGCATATTAATTATTTTAGGGGGATGATTGCGTATATATTAAACAAATAATTACAACTTTTCACTACTACTCTGGTTTTTAATCGCCCATTCTACCTGCTGCAAAATTCCTCGCAGCATGGCTACTTCCCCAGTTTTCAGATGAGCGCGGTTATAGAGTTGGCGAAATTTTTCCATGCGACTAGCTGCCGTATGCGGATACACATAACCAATTTTTAATAGTAGTGATTCTAATTGCTGGTAGTATCCTTCCACAACATCCAAAGGTGCAAGTTCGGTTTGGGGTAAGATTTGAGTTTCAGGTTGCTCTGCACATTGTGACAGTTCATAACAGCAGATTGCTACTGCTGTAGCCAAATTTAAGATTAGATAATCTTGACTTGTGGGAATGCAAACAAACCGCTGTGCATAATTTAATTCTTCATTGGTTAATCCGCGATCTTCCCTGCCAAAGATTAGTGCTGCGGGTTTTTCTGGTTCCTCTACTAACCAAGGTAGTGCAGTCCGGGGGGTTTCTAAAGGTGTTTGCAAACTCCGAAAGCGACCAGTGGTTGCGATCGCTCGTACACATCCATGCAATGCTTCTGGTAATGTTGCCACTAATACCGCAGATTCTAAAATTTCCTTAGCATGAACAGCCATCACCAAAGCTTCTGCCGACAGATGATCGCATTGGGGATTTACTAATACTAAATTATATAGCCCAAAGTTTTTCATAACTCTGGCGATCGCTCCGACATTTATCGGCCCAGCTGGTTCTACCAACACAATTCTTAATCCAGCCAAGCTCATTTTTTGCCTCCTGCGATCGCACCAGATAATACAGCCTAGTTCTCAGCATTATACGTTCTGCTGAAAAGTTTCCTTTAAATCATTGTAACTT
Source organism: Chroococcales cyanobacterium (assembly GCA_038249935.1). Lineage (GTDB taxonomy): Bacteria > Cyanobacteriota > Cyanobacteriia > Cyanobacteriales > Nostocaceae > Nostoc. Next base: position 3,750 of record JBBSCU010000229.1, on the reverse strand, counting down.
TGCTAGTAACTGCCTACGACAGATTCACCAAGTAGGTTACTGAATTGACATCTGAACTCTTCTTTCTACCTTTGCGTGAGCTTTTAATATACCAGTCGGCGAAGATTAACCGGAATATAGGTTCAATCTCGCTATTTAATTCCAAGATAATATCACTCGAATTGCATCAGCGATCGCCCAGATACAACAATAAAACCAACAGAATCAAGCTTAATTTGCGGCTGGCGAATTCCCTCTAAAATGGCTGTATTTAAAGCACTTTCTATTTTCAATTCTTCAGCGAGTGCATGATCCAAAGTTTGCTGGTTTAGACGCAAGCGTAATTGTTCTACTCTATTGCCTAATTTCTTCTCGGCAACCTTAGCACAACTTTCACACAATTCAACAAAATCGGGACGATTGGCAAGTAATGCTAAAGAAGTTTTACGCACTTCATAGCAAAAATTTTGCCATTTACTAGGGTTAACAAAATCGTCAATAATTCCTAAGCGTTCTTTTGCTAAATTGTAATCTCGTTGTTGATTACTGTTTTTATCTTTATAGGGACGTTGCAAGATATTCAACAGCACTTTATCTTCAACAACCTGTATTTGCTCCTTACGACCATCAATATAGATAGTTTCTATAATTGGTGGAAATAAAGCATCAACACGTCGCTGCAAAATCTGGAATTGAGAATTATCTAGTTTGTAATCAATTAAAACTTGTTTGGCAATTTTTAAATTTGTCTCGACTACATAATTGCATTGGAAACCAAACCACTCCATCCCTTCTTTACTATCCCAAGATGAATCAGTGCGCCACATTGCAAAGGCTTCACCTCGATCATCCCAGTTTATATAGTTTAAGAGTGATTCTACAAATCCTTCCCCAACCCGAAAGAGTTTAATACCAGAATTCTGATTTGCTACCCGGCGATTATAAGTACCAAATTGGTCTAAATGACTATCAGCAAAACGGGTTTTTAACTCATTTATAGGAACCAAGGTGCGTGTTGAAGGTTGATAACGTCGCATTTCTGATGAGTCTGGGTTATTGACTGCTCTGAATCCCAATGCGTCACAAATCCAGCCTTCAATTGCTCGCTTAATTTCTAGATGACAAGCATCGTAATTATCTAAATCTTGAAAATACTGAGTTGCAATTTCATCGGTAGCGTCAATTTCATCTAGAGCATTTTGTTCGCTAATCTTTGCTATTTCAGCTTCAATTTGCTTTTGAATTGGCGAAATCATCTCTAACAATCCAGCAGCACTTGATTCAAACAAAACTGTTTCTAATTCCGAAAGCTTTTCATGCACATAAAACTGTAAACTGGCAATTGATTGTTGAAAAATCCCAAAACCATCTTTTAATACTTGATACCAAGCATTGTGAGGACTATCTTCTAAATAGGGGCCAATCAAGGCACAGGATTGAATACCAATTTTGCTGCCAATGCGGTCAAGTCTGCCAATTCTTTGCTCTAATTGATTAGGCGACCAAGGAAGATCGAAATGAATTAACCAATCGGCAAACTGAAGGTTACGCCCTTCTTCTCCAGAGCGATCGCATACTAAAATAAAACAGTTTGGGTTATTCTTGAACCTATTTAAGCCTTCCTCAATCTTGTCTGGTGATTCTCCCAACTGATGGCTAGCTACTGTCTCTACACCAAAGCTATCAGACAAATAGCGGACAATTTCTGCACAACTTTGGACAAAATTGGTAAATACAATAAATTTGGGTAGAATATCGCCAGTAATTGGTCTACGAACTCTCTGCTGTATTCTCGTCAGGAATTCGTTTTGATTCTTCCGAACGTTTGCGGGAATTTTGAAGTATACACCTAGCTGATTCAGCAACACTCTTCTCAAATTTTCCGTGCGTTCTCCGTCCTCTTGACGTTGACGAATAATTTTTATTAAGGATTGCAAAATCTCTTCTTCCCCTGAGAATTTGGCGGTTGTAGTTAATATCCGCAGATCATCTTCTTTGAACTCCTGAATGAGTTTAGCATCAGGTTTACCAGTTAAACGTGCAGAAATTACTTGTTCTAAAATGCTTAACCAAGTACCAGACGCGAGGAATAATAACAGAAAAATTCGCTGATATTGCTGTTCATCAGGGGCAGTAGTCCGCCATTGATTGATAAGTTCGTGAATATCAGGCGATCGCTCGTCTAAATCATACTCCTCTTTCGGCGTAAAGTTGCGATCAAATATGACATCTTCCACAGCAGCGCGACGGTTGCGAAGCATTCGCCGATGTAGTCGATAGGTATCGCTAACGTGGACGCGAATCCCTTGAACTATTTGCTCTTGCTCAGGAGAATTTGCTTGTAAACAATTTTCTAAATCATCCGCTAGTTTCAGTAAATACTTATCTTCAGCAAAGAGGTTTCGCAATTGCTGCAAGTTGTTTTTAATCACGAGAGGCTCTGCATCTTCCTTAAAAGAAAGCAGAAGTTTACCAATTTCCTGACGGCTTTCAACTTTGGCGCGAAAACCTGCCAAATCATTAAGTTTATAAGTTGTTGGGTCGAGCAAATGCAACATTGCCAGAAAATCTTGTTCATGGTTGAGAACAGGAGTAGCAGATAATAAAAGTAAGCGATCGCTTTTATGGGCAAGTTGTTTGCAAGTCTCAAAACGCTGGCGCACCGTTGCATCTTTAGAGGTCGCCATTGCTGCGATGTGATGAGCTTCATCTAAAATTAAGCAGCCTATCTTCGCTTTCGGGTTGACTTTATGGATATTTTCAACCGCCAGCACCGCTACCCGTTTAGGAAAATGGGAAATGTAAAACTTGTTTTCTAACTCCAGCTGCCATTGTTTGAGCAAATATTGCGGAACTACTACCACCGCACCTTTTTTTGGCTCATCAAGGAGGAATTGACGAAGAATCGCACCCGCTTCAATAGTTTTTCCGAGTCCCACCTCGTCTGCGAGCAAGTAGCGTTGAATTGGGTCTTCCAATACCCGTCTGACTACTTCAACTTGGTGAGGATAAAGATTAATATTTGCCGAAATTAGTCCCGTCATTCCCCGACTCACAGCGCGTTGCTGAATCAAAGATTTAACGAAAGCCAATCTTTTATCGTGGAAGTAGGGCGTTTCGTGACCCTTCATTGCTAAAGTTTCAATGGGGTCAGTGTTGGGTAAATTGCAACGAACGTAAATTTCTTCTTCAGTAGCGATCGCAGTTTTCTTATCTGGTAAATCAATTTGATACATTTCTGTATCTTCATCCCAGATGAAAATTCTGCCAATTATCCATTTATCTTCAGTTCCCGATTTAATATAGCATCGAGCCTGGGGTTCAAGCCTGACTTGAGATAGAGAACTTAAAGGTAAAGTTTTTTGAAGACGTTGCCCTATGGAGCAGAAATACTCAATTATCGCATCAGTATCAGATATTTCATTAACTTTTCCGATACCCAAATAGTTATTCTGGGACTGCACCAATAAACCAAGCTTAATCATAGATCCAGTCACCTGAACACACTAAAAGAACCTACCAGAATAGTTTGTTTACCTATATCTGGAAGTTTTGTCGATCAACATTATAGATAATAAACTGGCATCACAGCAGGAATGGCTGCTGTCTCTAGTAATAGATTGAGTCAGGAGCCAAAATGAATGCATTTCTATACTCCGTATGGAAACGAGCAAAGCGTCATCAGGCTAATGGCAATACGGTTCGGTTAAAAATATTGTAGGTTGGGTTTCGCAAAGCTTCAACCCAACAAACGCCGCAAAATGTTGGGTT
>JBBSCU010000228.1:0-8916 GCA_038249935.1 Chroococcales cyanobacterium | reverse complement strand
TATTTACAACTTTTATCAAAAACTATTTACATTTTTGTTGCTAGGGTAAGCTTTACTCATACCACTCTCTCGGTGCTGTTTATTATCTATTCACAGCGTATACTGAGAGAGCTTTTTTACAACATCCCCGACTTTTCAAACAACCTCTAAGATAACTTTGTCAGAAATCCTAACAATTTTTTCGTTCTTGATGTCAAAAGTGTCCGACGATAAGCATCAGCTGCTTTTTTAATAGCTTCGGCTTGAGTGGGATAAGGATGAATCACACTACTTAACTTACTCAAACCTATTTTATTCACAATTGCCGTAGTCACAACTGATATCATCTCACCCGCATGACTGGCGACAATAGTTGCACCGATAATTTTATCAGACCCCTTTTTATGGTGGATTTTGAGAAATCCTGACTCTTCACCATCAGCGATCGCTCGGTCTACACTATTAAAAGGTATCTTGATTGTCGTCACTTCAATGCCTAACTTCTGTGCTTCCTGTTCATACATCCCGACATGGGCAATTTCTGGGTCGGTATAAGTTACCCAAGGCATTACCAGACTACTGAGTTTAGAGCGTCCTAAACCAAAGGGAGCAAACAGCGCATTTTTAATCACAATCCGCGCCGCTGCATCAGCCGCATGGGTAAACTTCCAGTTCATGCAGATATCGCCAGCTGCATAAATTTTGGGATTGGTCGTTTGGAGGTAATCATTTACCTTCACACCTTGGCGGTGATCGTATTCTACCCCCACTGCTTCTAAATTCAAACCTTCCACATTTGGCGATCGCCCCGCACCGACTAAAATTTCGTCTACTGTCACCGAATCTCGATGACCATTGGAGGAAAAGTAAAGCCGTTTCCCCTCGGTGACAGTTACTACCTCTTCTAACTGGGAATTCAACACGACGCGAATTCCTTCGCTAATTAAAACTTTTTGGAGAATTTCCGCAGCCTCAGTATCTTCTTTATTTAAAAGATGAGAGCCGCGATGGAAAAGTATCACCTCACAACCCAAGCGCCGGAAAGCTTGCGCCAATTCGCAACCAATCGGGCCGCCACCAATTACAGCTAAACGTTCCGGTCGTTGAATCAGAGAGAAAACCGTCTCATTAGTTAGATAACCCGCTTTTTCAAGTCCCGGAACCGACAGTTGTGCGGCTCTAGCACCAGTAGCAATTACAGCTTTTTTAAACCGCAGAGTTTTGTCGCCAACTTCTACAGTATTTTTACTTGCAAATCGACCGCTACCCAAAAAGACATCGACACCCAACGATGAGAACCGCTCCGCCGAGTCGTTATGGCTGATATCAGCCCTTATCCGCCGCATCCTGGCCATGACTTTGGGAAAATCTACATCAATATTATGTTGGGGTATATTAATTCCCAAGTCTTTAGCGTTCCAGATTTCGCCAACTACGCGAGCCGAGCGAATCACAGTTTTAGATGGTACGCAACCAAAATTTAAGCAATCTCCACCCATGAGATGCTTTTCAATTAACGCCACTTTTAAACCCAAATCTATACCTGCTGCAACCCCCGCCACTACTAATCCCGCCGTACCAGCACCAATTACTACTAGGTCATAAATATCGGCTGGTTGAGGATTAACCCAATTTGGCGGATGGACGTAAGACACTAACTTTTGGTTATACTCATCCATTGGGCGAACTGTGACTCTCTCGAATTCTGAATTGCTCATTGGTGATACCGGAGAATTTGTACAGTTTTGCGTGAAATCGTGGTGAATTGAGGTTAAAGAGGTTAGATTTAAACGCAGAGGGGCGCAAGGGGAAGCGCAGAGGGGCGCAAAGGAGTTAGTTGTTGCTCACTTCTTCTTCTAAGGCTTTTTGGGCAATACGGGTTATGTAAATTGTAACGGCGACTGTTGCAATAAAACCTACAATCCAAATTGTCCATTGTACGGTAGAGTTAGTGGGTTGACTCTGACTACCAATCATGGCAAGATTACCCGCAAGGGAACCAATATAAACGTACATAATGGTTCCGGGAATCATGCCGACGGAGCCGATAAAGTAATCTTTGAGTGAAACTCCTGTAATTCCAAAGGCATAATTCAATAAGGTGAAAGGAAATATTGGGGACAGTCGCGTTAACAGGACAATTTTTAATCCTTCTTTACCAACTGCTTGGTCAATAGCGGCAAATTTTTTGTTATGTGCAATTTTACGTGCAACCCAGTTTCTTGCTAAATAACGTCCGACGAGGAAAGCAATGGTAGCGCCGATGGTTGCACCAATGAACACGTAAAACGAACCCCAAGGTACACCAAAGATAATACCAGCCCCAAAGGTAAGGATCAAGCCTGGAAAGAAAGCGACAGTAGAGATAATATAAAGTCCAATAAAAGCGATCGCTCCTACTGTACCAAGGCTATCAATCCACTGCAAAGCATTCTGTAAAATTGCTTGGGGATTGAAAGAATTTGGATTTGCAGATTCTTGTGCCAAGGCAAAGTCTATATTTAACACAAAAGCCAGACCTAACGTCAAAAATACTAATCCAATCAATCTAAAATACTTACGCAAGTCTGGGATATTAAATTGATTTGACATATACTTATTTTTCATAACGTCCAAAGGTGAGAGAAATCCAACATAATTTGGGGTTAGTGCTTAAGATGTAATAATGCCTGATCTATTGTTAAAATCCAGATAATTTTAAGTTAATATTCATACCAAACTCCTATGAGAGAAACTGTCCTAGAGGTTCGCAATCTCCAAGTTGAATTTCCCAGTGATGGCAACACTGTCAGAGCTTTGGATGGTATTTCTTTTGCGCTGCATCGAGGTGAAACTCTAGGAATAGTAGGAGAATCGGGGAGTGGGAAATCAGTCACAGCCCTGGCTGTAATGGGTTTGTTGCAAACTCCCGGTATAGTTACTGGCGGTGAAATCTGGTTTCGTCCTCAGGAGAATGCCAACTCCATCGATTTGGTGAAATTGCCTCCTAAGCAAATGCAGCTACACCGAGGCGGCGACATTGCGATGATTTTTCAAGAACCGATGAGTTCGCTTAATCCAGTTTATAACATTGGGTTTCAGCTAATAGAAGCGATTATGCGGCATCAAAATGTGTCAGCATCTCAAGCAAAACAAATTGCGATCGCAGGTTTACAAGAGGTAAAACTTCTACCTAGCGATGAGGAGATACAACAGCAGTATACCGAAACTTCATCGAAACTAGATCCATCAAAGTTACCACGGTTGGTTAAAGAACACAAAGAAGCCATGCTAGAACGCTACCCTCATGAACTTTCTGGGGGTCAGTTGCAACGGGTAATGATTGCAATGGCAATTTCTTGCAACCCATTAATCTTAATTGCCGATGAACCAACCACAGCCTTGGATGTGACGGTGCAAGCGACAATTTTGGAGTTAATCCGAGAATTGCAGCAAAACCGTGACATGGCAATGATTTTCATCACCCACGACTTGGGGCTAATTTCGGAAATTGCTGACGAAGTAGCGGTAATGTATAGAGGCAAAGTTGTCGAGTCTGGTGCTTCTGACCAAATTTTCAGCAGTCCCCAGCATCCATATACTAAAGGTTTGATCGCCTGTCGCCCCTCACTTGACCGCCGTCCTCAAAAATTACTCACCGTTTCCGACTACATGAGTGCAGAAGAAACAGCAACGGGACAAGTCGTAATTCAAGCGAAAGAACCCACACAACCCATAGAAGTGACTACCGAAGAGATTGCTGCAAGATTGGCAAACTTCAATGAGAAAGAACCCCTGTTGCAAATCCGCAATCTGAAAGTTGGTTTTCCGGTGCGCGGTGTATTTGGCGGTACAAAACGCTACAATATGGCAGTTAATGGCGTTTCTTTTGATGTCAAACCAGGAGAAACACTAGGATTAGTTGGAGAATCTGGTTGCGGTAAAACCACCCTCGGCAGAACCTTACTGCGATTAATTGAACCGATGAGTGGTCAGATTATCTTTGAGAAACAAGATATTACTAGCCTCAAAGGAGAACCGTTACAAAAATTGCGGCGAGAAATGCAAATAGTCTTCCAAAATCCTTTTAGTTCCCTCGACCCCCGCATGAAGGTTGGGGACGCGGTGATGGAACCATTGTTAATTCACTCCGTTGGTAAGACAAAGCAAAAACGACGCGAACGGGTAGCCGAACTCTTAGAACGGGTGGGGTTGAATGCAGATGCGATGAATCGCTATCCTCACCAGTTTTCTGGAGGTCAACGCCAACGAGTTTGCATTGCTCGTTCTTTGGCGTTAAACCCCAAATTTATCATCTGCGATGAGTCAGTTTCAGCACTGGATGTTTCAGTACAGGCGCAGGTATTAAATCTGCTGAAAGAATTACAGTCAGATTTTCAGCTTACTTATATTTTTATTTCTCATGATTTAAGTGTAGTGAAATTTATGAGCGATCGCATTTTAGTCATGAATCGCGGTCAAATTGTCGAACAAGGGACAGCCGAAAGCATTTACCAAAATCCTAAAGAGGAATACACCCAAAAATTAATTGCTGCCATTCCTACTGGTAGCGCCGAACGTGTGCGAAATCACCATCTACGGGCTTTATAAAAGCGATTAGATTTTTTAAACAAAGGTCTAGTGGTACGGTTGTACCGCTAGCGATCGCATTCCTTAATAAGTAAATTTACTAGTAAATAAAAATTAATAACGAACAAATATCACAATACAAAACTATTACTTCAGCGAGCTAATAGGCAGAATAAGCCACTAAAGTCTCAACCGATGTGTCTACTACAACGAAGTAAAAAAAGCATCATCAAAGCCTAGCAATCTCTCGTATAGGGAAAAAGCAGATGCGTGTTACTGTTTTAATCTCATCGTCTTTCCTTCACGGCTTTCCCTATGCATCTGCACTATTTACACCCCCAACACCTTGAAGAATTAGTCAAGAGTAGTGGTATAGACTTACACTTAGTGCAACTTAATTTTAGGTCGCTCCAAGGTGCAACCGCCTATGAGTACCTGTTGATTTCTGAACTGCTTCCTCGCACTAATACCGGAATGGTGAAAAGTAGTTTGTTGCAGCGTTATGCTCATATCACTGAAGGTGGTTGGTGGTGTTCGGGGTTAGACCCTTTGAATAATTGGCAAATGATGGAATGGGGATGCTTTAAGCCAAATGAACCCCGACAAAATAACAATGGCAAATCCATCAAATACGAGCATCCCCCCAGTACGCCAACGCGGGTGTTTTGTTTGCGGGTAACGCTGCAAATATGGCAGCAAGTTGCTGCACGTTACAATCTAACTATGCCTGATAATATTAGCCTTACCCTCGATGGTGAAGTTACAGGCTTTTGGCAATGGGTGATGGAACAGAATATCCCCCTCGTTATCTGCGAGGGTGTCAAGAAAGCAGCGACGCTATTGACACAAGGATATGCAGCTATTGCTATTCCCGGAATTACTAGCGGTTATCGAGTTGTCAAAGATGAATTTGGTAAAGTTACCCGTCGTCAGCTGATTCCAGACTTAGCGGCCTTTGCGATTACAAAGCGCAGCTTTTATATTTGTTTTGATTTTGAAACTCAACCTAAGAAAATTGCTGCGATAAATAATGCCATTTCTCAACTTGGTTGTTTATTCCAGCAAAAAAATTGCCCTGTTAAAGTCATTGAACTTCCAGGAATAGAAAAAGGAGTTGATGAATTTATCGTTGCTAAAGGTGCAACTAGTTTCGATAAAGTTTATCGCCAAAGCGTTGATTTAGAAATTTATCTTGCTCAAACGAAACCTCACACAGAGTTAACCATTCCTGCTGCACTAACCTTTAATCGTCCTTATATAGGTGAAATACCTTACCCCACCTCTGGATTAGTCGGAGTCAAGTCGGCTAAAGGAACAGGTAAAACTACGGCATTACAAGCCGTTGTTCAGCAAGCTAAAAGCCGAAATCAACCTGTTTTATTAATTACTCACAGAATTTTACTGGGACGATTTTTGTGTGAGAAAATTGGAATTAAATGGGGCATGGAAAAAGAATCTGGATTACTTTTTAGTAATTACCAACTACCAATTAATAAATCATTTGGTTTGTGCGTTGATTCAATTTGGAAGCTTAACCCTGAAAACTGGCACGGGGCAATAATAATTTTGGATGAAGTAGAGCAATCTTTGTGGCATTTATTAAACAGTAGTACTTGTAAACATAAGCGTGTAAAAATATTAAAGTTATTCCAGCAACTAATTTCCACAGTTTTAACAACTGGGGGGTTAATAATTGCCCAAGATGCTGATTTATCAGATGTTTCACTAGAATATTTACAGGGATTAGCAGGAATTAAATTAACACCTTGGGTAGTTCTCAATCAGTGGAAACCTCAGCAAGGTTGGGACGTTACTTTTTATGATTCGCCGAATCCAACGCCGCTAATTCACCAACTCGAATTGGATTTACTTGCTGGACGCAAATGTTATGTTACTACTGATAGTCGCGCTGGGCGTTATAGTTGTGAAACAGTTGAACGTTATCTAAAAGAACGACTACAAAAATTACGGCGACAATTTCCTAAAACCTTGGTAGTTAGTAGCCACACTACAAACACACCTGGTCATGCTGCGGTTGATTTTATCGCAGCTATCAATCAAAAAATCTCTGAATATGACGGCGTTTTTGTTACCCCTAGCCTTGGTACGGGAATTAGTATTGATGTCCAACATTTCGACCGAGTTTACGGCATTTTTCAAGGGGTAATTCCTGACTCGGAAGCACGACAAGCATTAGCAAGGGTGCGAGATAATGTGCCGCGTATTGTCTGGTGTGCTAAACGAGGTATTGGTTTAATTGGTAGTGGTAGTACAAATTATCGCTTGCTATCTAATTGGTATCAAGAAAATCAAAAAGAAAACTTAGCTTTGCTTAGTCCCTTACATAAAATAGATGTAGATTTGCCTTTAGTTCATGACCCAATTCATTTGCGAACCTGGGCGAAGTTGTCTGCAAGAGTAAATGCTTCTATTCGCCTCTACCGTCAATCGATGCAAGATGGTTTAATTGCTGATGGGCATCAAATTCAAATGCGGAGTAATGCTGTTCACAATAATATTATTCGAGATTTACGTCTGGCTTTTCTGGCGACTGACACCGATGATTTAGAAACTCGCAGAAGGTTAATTTTAGAAATTGTCCAAGTTCAAAAAGATTGGGCGCAAAGCCGTCAAAAAGCTAAAGACATTAAACGCAAAATTAAAGATATTAGACAGCAAAATCAATTAACGATGGCAACTGCTGTAGCTTATGCTAAGGATATCGATTATGTAGAACATAAGCAGCTATTAGTTAAACAATCTTTGACTAGTGAAGAACGAAACCGAATTAATAAGTATGTTATTAGACAAAAATATGGGGTAGAAGTTACTCCTTGGCTAAAGTTGCAGGATGACCAAGGATACTATCCTCAACTTTTAATTCACTATTATCTAACTCACGAAAGCGAGTATTTTCACGTTAGAGATGAGCAAGAATGGCATCAGCAATTATCTTGGGGTGAAGGGAAAGTTTTTCTACCAGATTTAAAAACTTATACGCTGAAAGTTGAGGCAATGAGAGCTTTGGGAATGCTTCAATTTATCGAAGCAGAACGAGAATTTGCCGAGAGTAATCCAGATTTGATATTGCTGAAAGATGTTGCTTTTCGGCATAGTAAGCATATTAAAAGAGCGCTTGGTATTAATTTAGTTGGAGAGAAAGAGCAGGTTTCAGCGATAAAAATACTCAGCCGACTTTTAAATTTGTTGGGTTTGAAACTGAAGCGGGTAAATGAGGTTTATCAAATCGACCCAGAAACGCTATATGATGGCAGAGAGAGAATATTTGCAGTTTGGCATCAAAGGGATGAGTTGATGTTGGCCGATGTTAAGAGTAGTGGCTATGAGATGGCAAATTGTTCTTCAGACTGGGAGGTTGAGATTATACAAAACCAGCCTGTTAAAGCCAGGGCTATTTCATTCTAGATATAAACCGCCCAGAACTAAAGTTCCAGGCTAATAGCTAAAGTCCGTTAAAACGGACTATAACCTTTTCTCAGTCGCCTTTAGACGACTTTCGCTATTAGAGGATGTTTGAAAAGTATTTAGCTGTGATTTTAGGCACTTATCGATCCCCCCTAACCCCCCTTAAAAAAGGGGGGAACCGGAATCAAAGTCCCCCTTTTTAAGGGCAGGGCTGTTTCATCCCCTAAAAGGCTTTGATTTACAAGCGTTTCAAGCAAAAAGTCAGGGGACTAAAAATCTGATTGGGCAAGAAAATCGCGTAGGCGTAGCCCGTCGTAGACATCGCACTGAAATTTACTCGTTGAGGTGGTAGCTTTTCGATTACCAAATCAAGCAAATTTCTAACTCATACTCTTGACAAAATCTTTAAGAGATCGAATGAAACAGCCCTGCTTTTTAAGAGGGATCAAGTTTTATCCGAACTGTATTCGGGCGACAGGGGCTTCCCCAACAAACTTGCCCAGAAGGCATATCCGTAAAAACACTACTACGAGCGCCAATCACAGCATTAGCCCCGATTTGTACTCCTGCCGCAATGAAGCAATCTGCTGCCACCCATGCACCATTGTCAATAGTGATACTAGCTGTTTTTAACCCAAAAGCCGGGTCTTGAATATCATGACTACCAGTACACAGATAACTTTTTTGCGAAATTACGCAGTGTTCACCGATGCGGATCTGATCGAGGCTGTATAAAACTACGTTATCTCCAATCCAACTGTAGTTACCAATGGTGACTTTCCAAGGGTAGGTGAAGCGGGCAGTGGGTCGAATTAATACACCTTTGCCGATACAAGCGCCAAATAGTCGTAGCAGAGAACAACGCAGAATATTTAACGGTTGAGGAGTGAGGGGAAAGGCGATCGCTTGTACAAACCACCATAAAAAAATATACCAACTTGG